>DAIRUD010000160.1:0-5241 GCA_036803565.1 Synergistaceae bacterium
CCGGGACCCCGCGTCCCGGCGCATCGGCGAAAGAATCGACGACAGGAAGGAGCGGCGAAATGAAAATCAGCGACGCGGTGTTCGGAATATGTCTGGTCGTGATGGCGGTGTGGATTCTCCTGTATGCGCGCACCCTGCCCGCCCTTCCGGGGTATGCCTACGGTTCCGGTTTCTTCCCCTCGTTTGCCGCGCTCTTCATCCTCGGCGGCGGCATCGCGTTGACGCTGCGCGGGCTGCGCGAGCATCAGCCGGTACTCGTCCTCGGCGCGTGGACGAAGTCCCCGCGCCTGATCGCCAACATCTGCGTGATCCCCCTCAACCTCGTGTTCTACATGCTGGCCTCCGGCCGGCTCGGCTTTATGCTGACGTCCTTTCTCATGATGTCCTTCACGATCTGGTGGCTGCGGCGCAAGGTGCTGTCCACGCTGATCGTGGCGGCCGTCGGCTCCGTCGCCATCTACGCCTTTTTCGCGAAGCTGATGCTCGTCCCCCTGCCGTCCGGCATCCTGGGGATCTAGGCGGGCGAAGGGAGGCGGACGGATATGTTGCAGACAATCATCGAGGCTTGCGGCATCGTCTTCAAACCGGATGTGCTGCTGGTCATGCTGGCGTCCTCGATCTACGGCATCGTCATCGGCGCGATCCCGGGGCTGACGGCGGTCATGGCGGTGTCCCTGATCATGCCCATCGCC
Organism: Synergistaceae bacterium; assembly: GCA_036803565.1. Taxonomy (GTDB): domain Bacteria; phylum Synergistota; class Synergistia; order Synergistales; family Synergistaceae; genus DAIRUD01. The sequence continues at coordinate 693 of DAIRUD010000160.1, forward strand.
ATCTTTCTCGACCCGGTCCCGGCCCTGGCCGCGATCATCGCCTGCGACGCGATGGCCGTCTTCGCCGGGGACATCCCCGGGACGCTGTTGCGCATTCCCGGCACGCCCGCGTCCGGGGCCTACACGGACGATTCCTACAAGCTGACCCAGCAGGGCAGGGCGGAGGAGGTGCTGGGCGCGAACTGCTTCTTCTCCGCCGTCGGCGGCCTGGTGGGGCTGCTCGTGCTGATGACCAGCGCGCCGTTGCTGGCGGAGATCGCGCTCAACTTCAGCACCTACGAATATTTCTGGCTGGCCTGCCTGGGGCTGACCTGCGCGACCTTCATGACCTCGCAGGACAAGGTCAAGGGCATCGTGTCGCTGTTCGTCGGGCTCTTCCTGACCACGGTCGGCTACGACACGATCACCGGGCAGCCGCGCTTCACCTTCGGCTCCACGGAGCTGCTGGCGGGCATTCACGTCATTCCCGTCCTCATCGGCCTCTTCGCCGTCTCCGAGATCATGCGCCGCGTCAGCTCCACGACGCCGCCCGCCGCGATGTACAAGGGGCGGATCGGCAGCATCTACAAGGGGGTCTTTCACACTTGGCGCACGCACATTCCCCAGTTCGTCCGCGGCAACGCCGTCGGCGTCGTGGTCGGCGCGCTGCCCGGCGCGGGCGCGGACATCGCCGCCTGGCTGGCCTACGCCATCAGCAAGAAGTGCTCCAAGACGCCGGAGAAGTTCGGCACCGGCCACATGGAGGGCATCATCGAGAGCACCTCGGCCAACAACTCGGCGCTGGCGTCGGCCTGGATCCCCGCCTTCGTCTTCGGCATCCCCGGCGACGTGACCACGGCGATGGTCATCGGCATCCTCTACATCAAGGATCTGAAGCCGGGGCCGACGGCCTTCATCGAGCACCCGGAGGTCATCTACAGCATCTTTATCTGCTTCGCCATCGCCAACGTGTTCATGCTGATCCTGGGCTATTTCTCGATCAAGGCCTTCCGCCACATCCTGCGCATCCCGCCCTTCGTGATGCTGCCGCTGATTTTGGTGTTCTGCATCGTCGGGGCGTTTTCCATCAACAACAGCCTCTTCGGCGTCGGCGTCATGCTCTTCTTCGGCGTTCTCGGCTACATCATGGAGGAGAACAACTTTCCCATCTCGCCCATGCTGCTGGCCATCGTGCTGGGGCAGATCCTGGAGCGCAACTTCGTCATCTCCATGGTCAAGTCCGGCGGCAACTGGGTGGACTTTTTCAACCGGCCCATCGCCGGAACCCTGGGTGCGCTCGCCATCCTGATCTGGGTGTATCCAGTGTTGAAGAAAATCTATCGCGCGCTGCGCCCGAAAACGGCCTGACGCAAAGAGGTGTATCGAACATGTACGAGGGCAAGACGCACATCCACATCGAGAACAGCCGCAGCTCCGCGCCGGTCTTCATCGCGCACGACTTTCAGGTGCGCGACCTGCTGGAGCGCCATGCGGACATCGCCGCCACGCTGCACGTCACCATCGGCAGCAGCGCCTACGACGAGATCGAGCGCTGGACGGAGGAGGACTTCGCGGAGTTCTATCGACAGATGGCGACGGCCGACGTCCTCGTCGGCTACAGCTTTCCCACGGAGGATCTGCGGCGACACGCGCCCGGTCTGCGCTGGATCCACTTCATCAGCTCCGGGGTGGAGCACATCGCGCCCTTCGGCTGGGTGCCGGAGGGCGTGACGCTGGTCAACAACCGGGGCGTGCACCTGCCCAAGTCGGGCGAATCCTTCGCCATGTTTCTGGCCATGCTCAACGCCCAAATCCCGCGCCTGGTGACGGCGCAGCGGGAGGGACGCTGGGACCGCGCCTTCACCTCGGTTATCGTGGGCAAGAAGCTCGTCGTGTTCGGTGTCGGCCACCAGGGCGGCGAGATCGCCCGGCAGGGGCGGCGGATGGGCCTCCGCGTCGTGGGGATCGATCCCTATGTGACCGAGCACCCCTGCTGCGAAGCGGTCCATCCCGTGGAGCGCATGAGGGAAGCGCTGGCCGACGCCGATTTCCTGGCCGTCGCCGCGCCGCTGACCGAGGAGACGCGGGGCATCTTCGGCGAGGAGACGCTCGGCTGGCTGCCGCCGCACGCGGGCCTGATGAACGTCTCGCGCGGGCCGCTGCTGGACGAGGACGCCTTGCGGCGCAAGCTCGCCGCGGGCGAACTGTCCGGCGCGGTGCTGGACGTCTTTCACGAGGAGCCGCTGCCCGCCGATTCGCCGCTGTGGAAGACGCCCAACCTGATCATCACGCCGCACGTCTCGTCGGACGACCTTGTCCACTACATGCCGCTGACGCTCGACCTGACGGTGGAGAACGTGCGCAACGAGCGCGCCGGGCGGCCGCTGGTCAACGTCGTCGACACGGCGCGGGAGTTTTAGCAGCATGGCGGAGAAGCTGCGGGTCATGGTGCTGACGGCGGAGGACAGCCTCAAGGTCTTCCGCATGACGCCGGAGCGGATCGCGGCGGCGTTGGAGCGGCATCCCGACATCCGCGACGTCGCGGAGTTCCGGATCGCGCGCACGACGACCAGCTACGAGAACACGCCGGGCTGGAACGAGGCGGACCATGCGCTGTTCTACCGCGACGTGGCGGAGGCGGACGTGCTCGTGGGATACATGTTTCCGCCGGACGATTTGCGCGCACACGCGCCGCATCTGCGCTGGATTCACATCATCGGCGCGGGGATCGAGCATCTCCACCCGCTTTCGTGGCTGCCGGAGGGGACGACGCTCACCAACAACCGCGGGGCGCACGCGCCGAAGACGCGCGAGTACGCGATGATGGCCCTGCTGATGCTCGGCAACCACATGCCGCGCCTGGCGACGGCGCAGCGGCAGGGGCGCTGGGACGGGCATTTCGTCTCCGTGGTCGCGGGGAAGACGGTCGTCGTCGTCGGTGCGGGAAAGCAGGGGACGGCCGTTGCGCAGGGCGCGGCCGCTCTCGGCGTCCGCGCGGTCGGCGTCGACCCGGAGGTGCGGGAGCATGCGGCGTTCGCGCGCATCGTCCCGCCGTCGGAGCTGCGGACGGTGCTGGCGGATGCGGATTTCGTCGGGCTGACCCTGCCCGCGGCGGCGTCCACCCGGCGCTTTTTCGGCGCGGCGGAGTTCGCCGCGATGCGGGAGGGCGCGGGGTTTTTCAACATCAGCAGGGGGAGCGTGGTCGACACGGACGCGCTGCTGGCGGCGTTGCGGGCGGGAAAGCTGTCCGGGGCGGTCCTCGACGTCTTCGAGGAGGAGCCGCTGCCGCCGGATTCCCCCCTGTGGGACGCGCCGAACCTCACGATCACACCGCACATGGGCTGCGACGACGAGGAGAACTACATCCACCGGACGTTCGACATCGTCATGGACAACCTGCGGCGGTTGATCGCGGGACGGGCGTTGGAAAACCGAGTCGATCCGGAGAAAGGGTACTGAAGGGGAATACGGCAGTGTCGGCGGCCGGAGGCGCGCGCGCCGTCCCCCCGGGCGATACCGGGAGGCGGAGCCTGCGGCGGCCATAGTGGAACCTTGGTTTTCGCGTATCGCGAACATGCGGAAGGAGGAACCGAAGATGGGAAAGATCGGCTTTATCGGGCTTGGGATCATGGGTGCGCCGATGGCCAAGAACCTGCTGCGCGCCGGTTACGGCCTGGTCGCGTTCGACGTCGTGGAAGCGGCGCTCGCCGACGTTTGCGCCTGCGGCGCGGAGCGCGCCGCATCCCCGGCGGAGGTCGCGGAACGGGCGGACGAACTGATCGTGACGATGCTGCCGAACTCGCCGCACGTCGTCGAGGTCGTCGAGGGCGAGAAGGGCATTCTCAAGGGATGCCGCAAGGGGCAGGTCGTCGTCGACATGAGCTCCATCGCCCCGCTGGTCAGCCGTTCGCTCGGCGAAAAACTGGCCGCGCGCGGCGTCGAGATGATCGACGCGCCGGTCAGCGGCGGGCAGGAGAAGGCGGAGAAGGGCACGCTGGCGATCATGGCGGGCGGCAAGCCGGAGGTCTTCGCGCGCGTGCAGGAGGTGCTGCTGAAGATGGGGGCTGCCGCGACGCTGGTGGGGGACCTCGGTGCCGGGCAGACGGCCAAGCTCGTCAACCAGATCATCGTCGGCGTCAACATCGCCGCCGTCGCCGAGGGCATGTCCCTGGCGAAGAAGGCGGGCGTGGACCCGCGCAGGGTGTTCGAGGCCATCCGCAAGGGACTGGCCGGCAGCCAGTGCCTCGAGGACAAGGCACCGCGCATGTTCGAGGGGCGTTACGATCCGGGTTTCCGCATCAACCTGCACATCAAGGACCTGTGGAACGCGCTGGAGACCAGCCGCGGCGTCCGCAACGCCGTCCCGCTCACGGCGCAGGTCGCCGAGATGATGATCGCCCTCGCCGGGGAGTATTTGGGCCTGTCCAAAAATGTGCTGAATATTCTGATCGGCGGCCTGTTCTGCATCGGGCTGATTTTGCTGATGTACTGGTTCTTTGGCACGGAGATTGGCTGCGCCATCCGCGCCACGGGAGACAACGAAAAGATGGCCCGCGCCCTCGGCACCAAC
>DAIRUD010000161.1:0-5211 GCA_036803565.1 Synergistaceae bacterium
CAGCGCCGCCGCGACCCACAACGCCGTAACGTCGCCGCCGTCGGCCGTCGCCAGAAACGCCTCCGCGTCCGCCCGCACCGCCCCGGGGTCGTCGTGCGCGGCGGCGACGAGGGACAAGCGCTCCAGCACATACCCGGTGCGCGGATCGTCGCGCTTCAGTCCCCGCTTGCGCAGGACGCGCAGGAATTCGCGATAGTCCGCGCCCTCCCGCTCGGCGTCCTTCGCCAGCACCCCTTCGCCCAGCAACCCCGCGTATTCCGGCGGACAGGCGTTGTTCACCCGGTCGCGGCGCGAGTCCGCCAGAAAAAACCGCTCCTCCACCCGGTCGGCCAGGCGCATCAGCTCGAACGCCGGATAGCCGATCGGATAGATCAGATAGACGACGATGATCCCCGGACCGCCGGAACTCCAGCGCTCCACCCGCGCCCGGTGGTTCGTCACTGCGACGCCGATCGTGAGGTACACCAGTAAGAACGCGACGATTTTGAACAAGGTCTTCATGCGGATGAGTATGGATGGAACAAATCGGAAAGGCAAGCCGCAGGACAAACAGCACCGCTCGAAAAAACCGAAAAGAAACGGAATCCAGCCCCCTGCACAACGCGGCCCAGCCCCGGCCCCCTCTGGAGGGGGCTGTCGGCAAAGCCGACTGGGGGAGACTTACCACGCACCCGAATGGCCGCGATGAATCCGAAGTCGGAACCCCGTTATCCCGATAACCTGTTTCGTCACCCCTCTTTTTCGCCCCGCTCCCTTCCCCATTCGATGGTACAATGGGCGGCGATAGATGGAGGTGGTTTCATGTCCTGTTGCATGTTGGCCTGTAGTATCTTCCGCCCCGAGCTGGAGCGCGTCCTGCCGGAAATCGTCGCCGAACACCCGGAGATCTTTGCGGGCCGCGACGTCGATATCGAGTTCGTCCAGTCCGCCCTGCACGTCGACTACAAAAAGCTGCGGCAAGGCATCGCCGAGGGCTTCGCGCGCTGCGAAAGCGGCAACACCGCGTTGCTCTACGGCTTCATGTGCCACCCCGACCTGCCGCAGATCGCGGCGGAGCACGACGTACCCTACCTGCGCGTGGGCAACTGCATCGAGATCTTCCTGACGCCGGAGCAGAAGCGCAAGATCGACGCCGACGGCCTGACCTACTACCTGACCACCGGCTGGCTGGCCGACTGGCGCTCGTTCTTCGTCGAGGCGATGGGCTGGGACACCTACGACGCCCGCGCCAACCTGGGGCGCTACGACCGCATCCTGATGCTCGACACCGGCATTTGCCCCTACACGGACGAGGACATTCTCGACTTCTTCGAGTTCACGACGGTCCCCATCGAGATCGAGCCGATCGGCCTCGACGTCTTCAAGGAAAACGTCGTCGAACTCTGCCAGCGCGCTTTCCAGCCCGTCGCTATGCTCTCCGGAACGGCATCGTGATCACCGTCATCTGTTCGCTCGGCGGCGTCTCCGGCCCCGTCAGGTAGGCCTCTCGCGAGGAGCCGAGGAACACGTCGCCGCGCGCCTCGATCCGGCCCAACATCCGTTCGTAGACCTCGATCATACCCTTGTCGTAGTCGCCCTTGTAGGTGACCTGAAGCGCGTCCGTCCCCGGCCACTCCCGGCACTCCACCTCGCCCTGGCCCGCAATCGCCGCCCGTAGCGGAAAAGCGATCTCGATCGACATGTCGGTTTCGTCCAGGTGTCCATCCTTGCCCATCCCGTAAAACGCGACGAAGGGCTCGTCCGCAATCTCGCCGCCGTTGGCGGCGGCGTACGCGGCCAGCGCCGCGAACCCTCCGCCGATCAGCCCCGGAAGCTGCTCCACCCGCACATGCTCGTGCCGCACGGAAAGGACCGCCATGTCGGGGATCGTAACCTCGCGAATCTCCCGCATCTCCTGTATTCCCCCGATCTTCGTTGTCACCCCAGCACCCGGTCGTCCAGCACCCGGAAGGTTTCGCGCGCATGCCGCGTAAGCCCCGGGTCGATCTCGGCGCGCAGGATCCCCTCCCGAAAGTCGCTGGCCGCGACGACGAAGCCCCACGGATCCACGACGTAGCTGTGGCCCAGAAACCGCGCGCTGCCCTGCACGCCGACGGCGTTGCACGAGATCAGCCAGCAGACGTTTTCGGCGGCGCGCGAGCGGTTGAAGATATCCCACGGCTCTTGTCGCGGGTAGGGCCAGGCGGCGGTCACCAGGAACATCTCCGCGCCCGCGTCCGTCATCCGCCGATACAGCTCGGGAAAACGCAGGTCGTAGCAGGTGGAGAGCCCGATCCGCCCGAACTCCGTATCCGCCACCGCGATCTCCGTCCCCCGGTCGAGCAGTTCCGCCTCGCGCGAGCGGAAGGTGAAGAGATGGATCTTGCGGTACACGGCGACGGCGCGCCCCTCCCGGTCGAAGAGGACGCTGGTGTTGTAATGGCGGCCCTCCCGCCGTTCGACGAAGCTCCCCGAGAAAACCCACGCCCCCAGCTCCCGCGCCTTCGCCGCGACCGCTGTCGCCGTCGGCCCGTCGAGCGGCTCGCTCTCGGCGTGATAGCGGTCGAAGTCGGAGAAACCGACGTTCCAGATCTCCGGCAGCAGGATCAAATCCGCCCCCCGGCAGCGATCCATCATCGAGCGCGCGTAGTCGACCGCCTCCGCCTTGGGCCGCCCGTCCGCCATTTCCAACTGTATCGAAGCGATCTTCATCCGGATTTTCCCTCACTTCCGCGATATGGAGACGCCGTTTTCCCGCATACTCCACTCCGCGATCCTTTATCCCACGCGCGCGGGCACATGTCAATCGCCCGCCCCCTGTCCTTTTCCCCACCGATCCGATATACTCGCCAAGTCCCGCCGCGACACGCCGCGGGATCGATATCGCCACACGCCCGGAGGAAGACCGCCATGCAGGAACTCACCGCATCCGAAATCGTATTCCATCGGCTCGCCCGCAACGGCCTCGCCGCGCCCTTCGCCGAGCCGCTCGACTGCGTCCGCGCGCTCGCCGGCATCCAGTCGCAGTTCCAGCAGTGGGCCGAGGTATCGATCATGAACCGCTGCCCCGCCGCGACCACGCACGGCCTCGCCGACCTCTACGCGCGGCACGACATCCTCAACCTCTGGGGCCAGCGCCACACCCTGCACATGTATGTCCGGGAGGATTGGGACGCGGTCGGCGACATCTACGAGCCGCAGCTGTCCGGCAAAAATTTCGCGCACCGGCGCTTCCCGGAGGACTTCGCGCATCTCCAGGCGCGCATCGCGAACGCGCTCGCCGAAAACCACGCGCTCCCCAAGGCCGACGTCCGCGCCATGGTCGCCGAGCGCCTGGGCGACCGCGTCACCGACGCCGACTATGCCGACAATCTGCTCATCCACCTCTGCTGCCTGCGCGGCATCTTCTTCGGCCTGCCGGAGAAACCCGGCATCAAGACCTTCGTCGGACGCGGCAAAATCTGCGCCGAACCCCGGCGAGAGGACGAAACCCGCGCCGCGAGATCGCTCGAAAGCTTCATGCTGCGCTACTTCCAATATTACGGCCCCGCCACCCTGGCGGACTTCTGCCACTGGTCCGGACTGTCCGCGCAGCCCGCCCGCCGCTGCCTGGATTCGCTGCGAGACGGCCTGACCGCCTACGCCCACGGCGGCCGGGAGTACTACACCCACGGCGAGCCGCTCGCGGAACCCGCCGAGACCGGCGTGCTCCTGCCGGGCAAGTTCGACCCGCTCTTCGTCTCGTACAGGCACAAGGACTGGGCGGTCCCGCCCGCGTTCGAAAAACGGGTCTGGCGTAGCGCGGGCTGGGTCGAGGCGATCGTGCTGGACGGACCGCAGGCGGTCGGGACCTGGCGGCACACGCTCAAGGGGAGCAAGCTCTCCGTCGAGGTCGGCCAGTTCGGAAAGATCAAAGCCGCCACCCGCAAAAAGATCGCGGGCCGCGCGAAAAAGCTGGCGGACTTCTGGGACAAACAGCTCGACGCCGTCACCTTCGCCTGAACAAGCGTTCGGGTTCGAAGACGCGAACGCCGCCCGCGGACCGGCCGCCCGGCACCCTTCCACAACGACGCAAGCGGCATATTATGCTGACGAATTTTCGTGTTTTTTGCCCTGTTTGCCGCGTTTTGCGCGAGGGAAGATAGACCTGCGCACAGACTGCAAAACGGGGACGGCACACGACGGCATTCGACGCCGTGCGCATCGTTGTTTTTTGCGACGCGGGGGAAACGCGACGGCCGCCTTCCCGGACAACGCCCGGCGTACGCCGCCGCGTCGTTCCGGGCCCGCCGTGCTGGGAGGCGTGTTTCCATGTATCTGCTCGATATCGACGTGAAATCGCTGTTCATCATGGTGTTCTGGGTAAACGTGACGGCGGTGCTCGCCATCGGCGCCTACACCGCGTTCGTCGACAAGCGGTTCGACAGGCTGGCGAAACACCTGATCATCGCCAAATCCTTCCAGGCCCTGGCCTTCTGCCTGTTGGTGCAGCGCAACGCGATCGCGGACGTCGTGTCGATCAACCTGGGCAACACCCTGCTCTTTCTCAGCTTCTATTACGAGGCGTCCTGTATGCTGACGCTGATGAAGGAGGAGAAACAGCGCTACTACACCTTCGAGAAAGTCGTGACGGCGTTCTGCGCCCTCGGCTTCAACGCGGCGGAGCTGCTCTTTCCGTCGCCCGCCGTGCGGATCACCGTCTCCTCCGCCTGCGTATTCGCCATCCTGGCCCTCCCCTGCCTATGCCTGCTCCTGTCGCCGCACAGTTCCCGCTTCAAACGCTGCATCGGCGGGTTCTACGCCGCCTTCCTGCTCATGCTGCTGCCGCGGATCGCCTACTCGCTGGGCTACCGCGACGCGGGCCTGTTCACCAATCACCCGAGCCAGCGCCTGGCCATCCTGTCGCTGGTGGTCATGGTCGTCTTCAGCCTCTCGGCCTGCTTGCTCCTGCGGAAGGAGGACAACGACTCGCTGATCGTCTGCATGGCGACGACCGACTGCCTGACCGGCCTGGCGAACCGCTACGAGTTCCTCGACGCCGCCGAACAGCGATTTCGCAAATGCCGACACGAGCAAACCCGCGTCGGCATTCTCTATCTCGACCTCGATCATTTCAAGCGCGTCAACGACACGTACGGGCACGCCTTCGGCGACGTCGTCCTGGTCCGCTTCGCGGAGATCATCCGCAGCGCGTGCCGCAACGCCGACCTGTCCTGCCGCTACGGCGGCGAG
>DAIRUD010000162.1:0-5209 GCA_036803565.1 Synergistaceae bacterium
CCCCTCGTCGAGGGGGCCGGGGCTTGGCACGACGGAATGGTTCGCCTTCCTCTGGCGGGAATGCCGCTAAGGGTGGCGGAGGGATACCTGTCACGCTTTAAAATGATGGATTGATCTAACAAATGGAAGAACTGGAGTAAGGTGCTCTCCGGCGGGGACGGACTGCCGAAGCGGAGGGGGCCTTTGCCCTGCGCGCCCCCTCCATCGGCCTCCGCTGTCTCTGCTCCGCTGTCTCGGTTCCGCTGTGCGGACAACTCCCAACTTTGCGCGTGCCGATGCGGCACGACACAACCGCATACAACATCCGGGGGTGCACTGCTGTACCCCGGAAGTGCTTGTTGTTATAATCCACTCAAGTATGCGCAGATACAACAATACTGCACACAGCCAAAGTCATCGGCTTGTGTGTTGCATTTGGAGTAATTGCGCGAAGCGTTTTCATTTTCGGTCCTATTTGGACCATGCGGAAAAATTATACTGGTCCTATTGGGACCTGTCAAGGGGTGTCTCATGACCGCTTTTTCAGAACGCCTGCGGTACCTTCGAAAGACGCGAAAAGCGCGTCAGGACGACTTGGCGATGTCCGTCGGTGTAAATCCTCGGACTTATCGGCATTACGAGACGGGCGACCGGGAGCCGAAGATGGCGACCTTGATCGCGTTGGCCGACTATTTCGGGGTGACGCTGGATTATCTCGTGGGCCGGACGGACGAGGAGAAAGCTTGATTTCGCGGCGTTGAGGGCGCGGTGCTTTGTCTCAAGAATAAAAGTGTCATCCGCAGGCTGTTGCTACATTCAGAAAATGTTTGTCGTTATAATTCCCTTCATGTACGCATGGAGGCAGCAAAGACGGGTACAACCAAGGTCGGATACGGCGCATACGCATGCGTTGCGGGGAGTGCTTGCAGCCGGATGTGCCTTGCAATAAACGCTCAATTGGGACAAGTTGATGAAATCAAGACTTGCACTTCGCACCCGAAAAACATCCTGAACCCTTAATATCAATAAGATTATTACACGGATAAAAACCAAGAAGGTTTTTTAGGGGTGTTAATGGCACGGGTTGCGAGGTTAATGCAAAACTAAAATTATTTCGCACAAGTTATCACGTCGAATCCTTCTTGTGTCGTGTAATTACAGGGAATATTTTTGTCCTCAAAAGGATCGCTAGAATTCTTTGTATAAATCTTGAGTTGCCAATGCTTTACTCTGTGTTTTGGGGTGCGGCATTTGAGTTTGGAAAATTATTGGATTGTCGGATTGGTTGTTACGGATGATTTTTTAGATAAGGCTGGTGGACAAATTGGCGATAAGAAAGCGAAATGCGTTGTGGGGAATCGTGTTGTTATGCCTATTGGGTGCGGGCGGCTTCTTTGCTCACCATTTCCTTGCCGGAGGTGCAGAGCCTGTGCGGGCAGGTACGGAAAGCTCAAGCACGAGTTTCGAATGGCTAATCGAACCCAGGTTGGAGAGAGCATATGACTTTACTGCCAAGGTTACCTGGGTGCAAGAAGAACCGAGAGGCCCGTGGAAATTAATAGGTGTGAATGGTAAGGTCATTGTGAATAGCTTCGACGCCTCGTTTATTCATCCTTACGACGAAGTTACAGGATTAGCTTTGTATGATAAGGATTATCTTGAAGGGTATGTCGATTTAGAAGGTCGGATTGCAATTCCCCCTGAATTCGATATAGCGAGGAGTTTTCATGACGGTGTTGCCGTGGTTAGGAAAAATGATTTCTATGGCGTAATCGATAGAGACGCAGAGCTGGTTCTGCCCATCTCCTACACGTATGTTACCGCTTTCGACGCAAGGATTTTCGCCGTGCAAGAAGTAGAGGATGGAAAATACGGATATATTACCGCCGGTGGTGAAATGCTCTCCGACTATGTCTTTGACATTCCCTCTCACTCTCTCCTCCCCTCTGGGGTATACCTGGCTGTTCTCGGCGGGAAATGCGGCCTCATCAATGCAGGTGGCGATTGGATTCTTCCGGCTTCTTACGATTTCATTTACCGTGCGATAGAAGAACCGATCGGTGTCCTGCGCAATGGCAAAGTCGGTTTCGTCGACGCCGAGGGAAAAGTGGTCATCGATTTTCAATATGGTGAGCTTGGACCGGCCCAGCGGGCGTGTTATACGTTTTCAGATGGTCTTGCGGTGGTTTTGTTGCCGGATCGACCAGCGGACTCCCGCTGGGGCGTCATTGACAGCAAAGGCAATTTGCTCTTTTGCTTGCCGGGTCTGCCCCAAGCCCGCTACAACGAGGGTTTTATTTTGGTAAAGCATTACAAGACGGATGACTATGGGCTGGTCGATCGGGAGGGAAAATGGTTTCCCCTCCCTCCCGATGTCGGGATGGAATATCCGGAGTCGGGGCTTGTGTGCAATGGCATCCTGCGTGTTAAAACAATGAGTAAAACGTCGAAATATGAAAAAGATAAATATGGATATTTGAAAATAAGATAATTTTAGACTTATCGGCATTACGAGACGGGCGACCGGGAGCCGAAGATGGCGACCTTGATCGCGTTGGCCGATTATTTCGGGGTGACGCTGGATTATCTCGTGGGCCGGACGGGCGAGGAGGAAGCCTGATTTCGCGGCGTTGGGGGCGCGGCGGCGGGCAGCGGCGCGACGGGCGGCGATTTTCCATCTTTTTCGCCGTTTGGGTTTGAAGAATCTTCTTCTTTCCGGTACACTTTGCAGTGTTCTCGATACAAAGCAAAGAAGGATCGAAGAAGCAGGGGGAATGAGCATGTCGGATGGGCGGTTTTCGGCTTTGCGCGGGTGGGTTCTGGCTTTGGCGGTTTGCGCGCTGTTGGGCGGGGTGTTGGCCTCGGCGGGGCAGGCGGCGTATTTGTGGACGGAGTCGGCGGACGACAGTTATGCGGGCGGCGACGGGACGGCGGCCAATCCGTTCCGCATCTCGACCGCGCAGGAGCTGGCGCTGCTGGCGAAATCGGTGAACGAGGGCGTCGGGGCGGACAAGTACTATCGGCTCGTCGCCAACATCAACCTGGACATCGGCGACCGGGAGTGGGTGCCGATCGGCGCGACCGACACCAACGCCTTCGCCGGGCGCTTCGACGGCGGCGGGTACTCGATCAGCGGCGTGAAGATCGTCAGCGGCGACGCGACGAACGGATACGCATACGGGGCCGCCGGCCTGTTCGGTTATGCCGAGGGCGGCGCGACGATCGCGAACTTGAGCGTGGCGAACGTCGTCATCAGCGCCGACCGGGGCACGGGCGCGGGTCCATTCGACGTCGGCGCGCTGGTCGGGCGTTTCGAGGGCACGGGGGGGATGCGCGACGTGCGCGCCTCGGGCCGGATCGCCGCGTCCGCCACGAACGCCAGCGTGCAGGCGGGCGTCGTCGCCGGGCATTTTGAGGCGAGCGGCGGGATCGACGGGGCGCACGCAGCGGGCAGTGTTACCGCGCTTTGCCGCAACAATATCGTGCGCGCCGGAGGGATGGTCGGCAACGCCGACGCGGGCGACTTCACCGATGTCTGGGCTCAGGTGCAGGTGGATGCGGCCTCGAACAGCTCTTCCTCGCTGACCGGCGGCCTGTTCGGAGCTGCGAAGGGCGTCGGCGTGGCGCGCGCGGTGGCCACCGGCGACGTCAATGGTGAGGCGGTTACGGATAACTATATCGGCGGGTTGATCGGCATGGCGGATAATACAAGCGTGGAAAATTCCTATACGCTGGGCAAGGTAACGGGGACCACCGGTAACATCCATGCCGGTGGGTTGATTGGGGAATATCTGGGTTCCGGCGCGAGTCTCTCCAAGTCGTATTCGTTCAGCTCCGTCGAGGCTGTGCCGGGCGATTGCGGCGGATTGATCGGACAGGTGGGGGCGAGCGCACCCGCCGCGGGCGTGACGGGCAACAACTGGCTGCAGGAGAGCGGCGGCGTGAACGACGGATTGAATGCGATCGGTTCCGGCGGCGGGACCATCGCCGCGGCTAACGTCGCGCCGCGCGACGCCGCGGGCTTCCGCCAGGCGAACCAGTCCTACTTCAACGGGCGCGGCTGGGACTTCCGCAACGTCTGGTGCTACACCGTGCTCGACGGGCACGCGCGGCCGCAGCTGCGGGCGTTCTTTTCCAGCGATCCGGACATCCTCGACGAGGCCACGGTGCAGCTCGCCCCCGCTCGCATCGAGATCGACAAGGACGAGACCAAGTACGTCTACCTGACGGCGGGCGGCTTCGAGAAGTCGGTGGACATGACGATCGCCCCGACCTCCTTCAACGACGTGACGATCGCCCAGAGCACGGTTTCCCGGGACGTGATCGTCCTGACCGCCGGGCCGCACACGGCGGCGGGGAACACCGTGGTCACGGTCGACTTCCGGATCGAGGGCATCGACAAGGCGCAGCCGTCGCGGACCTTCGAGCTGTACGTGCTTTCGGACTGCACGAGCACGGACATCCGCACGGCGACCCTGACCGTCGAGGGCACGGACTACGACGGCGTCCTGCAGGGCGACGGCGAGACGCTGGTCTTCGAGGTGCCGTACGGCACCGACCTCTCCTCGCTGGACCCGGTGCTGACCGTCTGGCCGGGGGCGAAGCTGGCTCCCGCCGGGCCGTACGACTTCCGCTTCGGCGCGGTGAAGGTCACCGTGACCGCGCCCGACGGCAAGACGACGAAGGTCTATCGGCTGGTCGTCAACCAGGACGCCCCGGAGCCGGCCAGCGTCGACGTGGTGAACGCCGATCCCCGGCAGGCGCGGGCGACCATCTCGGCCCACACCGACGGGTCGGCGACGGTGATCATCGAGATTCCCTTCTCGCCCGCGTTCGACGTGGAGTGGCTGCGCAGCCTCGTGGCGCAGGTGACGGGGATGACGGGGGTCAAGGTGGCCTATCTCGACGGCGATGGCAACGTGCGCCCCTTCCCCATGCCGGGCGAGGAGAACACGCTGCGCATCATCGGCGACGTGGCCAGCATCTACAACCTGCCGGGCGTGCGCATCGAGAACCTGAAGCTGCGCATGCAGAACGACCCGCAGTGCTACTACCAGATCCTGGGCATGCTGCTCTCCGATATGCCGGGCGGCACCTACAACCCGGACGACTTCCCCATGCCGCCGATCTACGGCAAGGGCGGCACGGGCGGCGGCGGTTGCGGGACGGGCGCGGCGGTTTGGCTGGCGCTCCTGGGAGCGGCCGTGCTGCGGCGGCGGGCGCGATAGAG
>DAIRUD010000163.1:0-5203 GCA_036803565.1 Synergistaceae bacterium
CTTCGCAGCAGGCCCTTCAAATCCCGCATCTCCGCTTCCAACCCGGAAACCTGTTTTATCAGCGATAGGACCTTGAAAGCAATGAAAACAACGACGAGCAGAATCAGGATCTCCATGCGCGCAACCCCTCGCACCGTGCAGAATCGTTCCAAGCGGCAAACGGGTCCATTTTACCATGGAAAAGAAAGGAAATACCGGAATGCCCGATGCGGTCGGCGATTCGGGCGTGGCGGCACGACGCCTGCATCGCCCGAATCGCCGACCACGTGATGCGTTTTCCCTGAACGGCGCAATTTAAAAGTGAAAGCTGGCGATCCGGCGCGCGATGTGCTATCATTCGCGTATATATGCAAGGTAACGTCGTTCGAAAGGAGGGTATGCGATGCGTGGATTTTTCAGCAAGGCCAACAAGGTCGTGTCGGCCGCCTACCTCCTCGTTTTCCTGCTGATGATGCAGGCCTCGCTGCTCTTTCCCGCAACCCGTTCCATGGCGAATACGCTCGCGCCCACCACGCCGAGCTCGTTCGTCCTGCTCACGGGTATCTCGAAGGACACCCCGCCGCCGACCTCCGACGTCGCGCGGCATCGCAACCAGTCCGGCTACAACCTTCTTCCCTTCGCGCTCGTCAAGATATTGGCGCAGCACTTGCCCGACAGCGTATTCTCATTTCCCGACCTGGCCTCGCTATACCAATGGAACGACCGGATCGGCGCCGAACTCGCGGCGTTGCCGCATGCCGATATGGTCGCACGAAAATAGGGACAACCTCTCCACACACGTTTTTTCGACACTTTTTCATTAAGTTGAACGAAAACAAATGCTTCTTCGACGGCGTATCGAAAACGCCGAAAAAGCGTTATTTGCAGTGTGTACCAAGAGGAGGACTGACATGTCTCTGCTTCATGTTGGACTGGATATCGGCTCCACGACGGCCAAAGCCGTCGTGCTGGACCGGGAGGACAATATTCTGCACAGCCGCTACTGCCGCCACAACGCGGACATTCGCACCGCCACCGGGGAGCTGCTGCAGGAGATCCGCGAAAACTATCAGGATGCGCGAATCACCCTTGCCGCGGCGGGTTCCGGCGCGTTGGAGTTCGCGCAGGGGATGCAGATCCCCTTCGCCCAGGAACTCATCGCCTGCTCGACGAGCGTCGAACGCTACCTGCGCGGCGTGGACGTCGCGATCGAGCTGGGCGGGGAGGACGCCAAACTGACCTTCTTCGACCCCTCCGGCATCGACCAGCGCATGAACGAAACGTGCGCGGGCGGCACCGGCGCTTTCCTCGACCAGATGGCGACGCTTCTGGGCACGGACGCGGCGGGCCTGAACGAGTTGGCCAAGGGATACGAAACCATCTATCCCATCGCCTCGCGCTGCGGCGTCTTCGCCAAGACGGACATCCAGCCGCTGCTCAACGACGGCGCGGCACGGGCGGACATCGCCGCCTCCATCTTCCAAGCGATCGTCAACCAGACGATCGGCGGGTTAGCCTGCGGACGGAAGATCGCCGGTAACGTGGCGTTCCTCGGCGGCCCGCTCTACTTCCTCTCCGAACTCCGCAAGCGCTTTGCGGAAACGCTGCGCCTGCGGGAGGACCAGTGCATCTTTCCCGAGAATCCGCACCTGTTCGTCGCCATCGGCGCGGCGCTCCTCGGGAAAAACGGCAGCGCGCAGGACCACGAAACGCTGTACAGGAAGGCGACGACCTTCTTTTCCACGGGATGCAGCGAAACGGTCAACGTGCTTCCCGCCCTCTTTCTCGACGACGCGGCGCGCGCGGCATTTAAGAAACGGCACGCCGTCCACCGCGTCGCTCGCGCGGACCTGTCGCGGTACGCGGGCGACGCCTACCTCGGCATCGACGTCGGCTCCACGACGACCAAGGTCGTCCTCGTCGGAAGCGCCGGGGAATTGCTTTTCTCCCGTTACTGCGTCTCCGGCGGCGGAGAACCGGTGAAGACCGTCCAGCGCGTGGTCTCGGAGCTGTACGCACTCCTCCCCGAGGGCGTCCGCATCCGCCGCAGCGGCGTGACGGGCTACGGCGAAAAGCTCATCCAGGCGGCCTTCGGCATCGACCTGGGCGAGGTGGAGACCGTCGCTCACGCCCGGGCCGCCTCCTTCATCCTCCCCGACGCCGAGTTCGTCATCGACATCGGCGGGCAGGACATGAAATGCCTCGGTATCAAGGACGGCGAGGTGCGGCGGGTCTTCCTCAACGAGGCCTGCTCGTCCGGCTGCGGCTCCTTTCTGCAAAGCTTCGCCGAATCCCTGGGCATCTCCATGGACGATTTCGCCGCCCAGGCGGAACGCGCCATGATGCCGGTCGACCTCGGATCGCGCTGCACCGTGTTCATGAACTCCCGCGTGCGGCAGGCGCAGAAGGAGGGCGCGGCCCTCGGCGACATCGCCGCCGGCCTCGTCTACTCCGTCGTCCGCAACGCGCTGTACAAGGTGTTGAAGATCCGCAGCGCCGAGGAACTGGGCCGCGCCATCGTCGTACAGGGGGGTGCGTTCCGCAACGACGCACTGCTGCGCGCCTTCGAGCTGGTCACCGGCCGGGAGGTTGTGCGGCCGGAGATATCCGAGCTGATGGGCGCCTTCGGCGCGGCGCTGCTGGCCATGGAGGTGGAGGACGCGCGGCCCGGCGGGCTGCTTGCGCCGCACGAACTCGCGGCCTTCGACGCCAGGACCTCCACGGCGCGCTGCGGGGGCTGCGGCAACCGCTGCATCCTGACCTGCACGAAGTTTTCGGACGGCCGCCGCTACGTCTCCGGAAACCGCTGCGAGAACGGCGCGGGCGGGCTCAAGGACGAGCAAGCGGCGACGCCGCCCAACCTCTTCGCGCGCAAACGGCGGCGCCTCTTCGATCATTACACGCCGCTCGCGGAGGACCAGGCACCGCGCGGCACCGTCGGCATCCCGCGCGTGCTGAACATATACGAGAACTATCCGTTCTGGTTCGCGTTCTTCACCTCGCTCGGCTACCGCGTCCTGCTCTCCGGCGAGAGCCCGGACGAGAATCTCGGCATCGACACGATTCCCTCGCAGACGGTCTGTTATCCGGCCAAACTGATGCACCGCCACATGGAGGACCTGCTGGCGAAGGGCGTCACAACCATCTTCTACCCCATCGTGCAGAAGGAGTCGCCGGAGTTCCGCGACGCGCACCAGAATTTCAACTGCCCCGTCGTCACCGGCTACCCCGACGTCGCCTACCTGAACATCGACAGCCTGCGCGCCGACGACGTCGCCTTCCTGCGCCCGGCGCTGCAGGTCGACATGCGCGAATCGCCCGCGAAAATGGCCAAACGCTTCCAGGAGGAACTCGCGGGACTGGGCCTGCGGCGCGACGAGCTGACGCGCGCCCTGGAGGCGGCGACGGCCGCCCAGCGGGCCTTCAAGGACGACGTCGCCCGATACGGCGAAGAGGCGCTGGCCTGGATCCGCGAGACGGGCGGGACCGGCGTCGTGCTCGCCGGGCACCCCTACCACCTCGACCCCGAGGTGCATCACGGCATCCCGGAGCTGATCAACGGCTACGGCGTAGCCGTCCTGACGGAGGACTCGATCTGTCATCACGCCGAGGCGCTCGGCGCCCCCGATCCCCTGTACGTCGTCGACCAGTGGGTCTACCATTCGCGCCTTTACCGCACGGCCTCCGTCGTCGCGCGCCACCCGGCGTTCGAGAACGTCGAGATGGTGCAGCTCAACTCCTTCGGCTGCGGCCTGGACGCCGTCAGCGCCGACCAAGCGGCGGCGCTCCTCGCGCGGCACGGCAAGCTGCACACCCTCATCAAGATCGACGAAGGGAAGAACAACGGCGCCGTGCGCATCCGCATCCGCTCGCTGCTCGCCTCCGCCCGCCAGCGGAAGAAAGCGCGGAGCGAGACCGCTGCCGCGATCGCGCCGGAAACATCCGGGCCCCGGTCAACCGCTGCCGCGCATCCTTCGCCGACGCTGGCGCGGACGATCCTCTGTCCGCCGCTCTCCAGCCATCACTTCCAGTTCCTGGAGACGGCGATGCGCCACGCGGGCCTGGACTTCCGCGTCCTTCCGGAGGGGGGCCGCAAGGCCGTCGAACTCGGCCTCAGGTACGTCAACAACGACGCCTGCTACCCGGCGATGTACGTCGTCGGCCAGTTCATCGAGGCGCTGCAGAGCGGCGACTTCGACCCCGAGACGACCGACTGCCTGTACGCGCAGACCGGCGGGGCATGCCGGGCGAGCAACTACGTCCCGCTGCTGCGCCGCGCGCTGGACGCCTCCGGCTTCGAAAACGTCCGCATCCTGGCGGCCAACGCGCAGGGCAACACCGGCGCGGAGCCCTTCCCGATCCCCATCGGCACCGTCTGGCGCTCGATCCTGGGCCTCCTCTACGGCGACCTTCTGATGCGCCTGCTGCTCGCCACCCGGCCCTACGAGATCGAAAAGGGGAGCGCCGACGCGCTCTATGCCGCATGGGTCGAACGCTGCAAGGAAAACGTCCGGCGCGGCAGCTGGCGCGCATTCCGGCGGCAGATGGAGGAAATCGTGCGCGATTTCGACGCGCTGCCGGTCGCATCGACCGTCAAACCGCGCGTCGGCATCGTCGGCGAGATCCTGGTGAAATTCCACGCCAACTCCAACGAGCGCCTCGTGGAGATCATCGAGGAGGAGGGCGGCGAGGCCGTCGTCCCGGATCTGGCGAACTTCCTCCTGTACTGTCTCTTCGACGCCGTCTACGCCAGCCGCAAGCTCGGCGGCGGCCTCCTCGGCCGCATCGCCGGGGAAACGGGCATCGGCCTTTTGGAATACCTGCGCCGCCCCATGCACCGCGCGCTCGCGGGCACGCGCTTCGGCGAAGTCCACGACATTCGCGGGATGGCCGAACAGGCGGAGACGATGGTGTCCGCCGCCAACCAGGGGGGCGAGGGCTGGCTGCTGACCTCCGAGATGATGCACCTCATCGAGGGCGGCGTGAAAAACGTGCTCTGCGTCCAGCCGTTCGCCTGCCTGCCCAATCACATCACGGGGAAGGGCGTCATCAAAGAGCTCAAGCGCAGATACCACGGGGCCAACGTCCTCGCCCTCGACTACGACGCGAGCGTCAGCAACGTGAACCAGCTCAACCGCATCAAGCTGCTGATGGCGACGGCAAAAGCATAGCCGACGGCACCGACGCCACCCGCAACGAAAATCGCCTTCCGTACGTACGGAAG
>DAIRUD010000164.1:0-5197 GCA_036803565.1 Synergistaceae bacterium
GGTCTTGCGGTTGTCGCTGCTGCCCGCCGCGAAGCGGGCGTTTCTGCGCCGGTACCGGCGTCCGCTGTACCGCGCGCTTCGCCGCGGCGGGATCGGCGGCATCGATTATATCGGGGGCGGGTTGTACGCGAAGTGCCTGCACCTGCAAACGGCCTCGTTTCTGGCGCTCGGACGCCATCCGGCGGAGGATTGGCTGCGCGCGGCGGTGACGGAATGGTCCTGTGCGGCGGGTACATGCGCGAAAAGATAAAATGCGCAGGCTTCGTTTTCGCCCGCTCGTCGCGGTTGCCTTATAATGGGCTTGTGCGGTTCTTCGCGTTGCGAAGGAGCGGTGCAAATACATATCGGGAGGTGTCTTCGAGGATGTTGAAAAACGCAATGCTGTCCCTGTTGGTGCTGCTGGGCTGGGTTTCGACTGCGGCGGCGCTTCCGCAACCCTTCACCGTCCGCGTCGGCGACTTTCGCGTCTCGACGCTCGTCGAGGCGGAGAACCGGGGCGGCCGGGAGATCCTGATCGGCGCGTCCGACGAGGATGCGGCGGCTTTCCTGGATGCGGACGGCACGTATGCGACGGCCGTTTCGACGTATCTGATCCGTTCTCCGGAGGGCGCGTTTCTCGTCGACACCGGTTTCGGACGCAATCTCGCGGCGAACCTGAAAGCGCTGGGCCTGTCGCCCGCCGCCGTCCGCAAGGTGCTGATCACGCACAGCCACGGCGACCATATCGGCGGTTTGCTGAAGGACGGCCGGGCGGCCTTCCCTTCGGCGCAGGTCTACGCGTCGGCACAGGAGTTCGGCTGGTCGGAGAACATGCGGACGATGCTGGAGAAATATCGCGGCCGCGTACGCACCTTCGAACCGGGCACCTTCGACGCGCCGGGGACGGGGGTCGCGCGCGGCATCGGCACGATCGCGGCCTTCGGGCACACGCCGGGGCATACGCTCTTCCTGCTGGAGTCGCGCGGCGAGCGCCTCTTGATCTGGGGCGACCTGGCACATGCCATGCAGATCCAGATGCCGCGTCCGGACGTTTCGGTGACCTACGACGACAACCCGGCGCAGGCGGCGGCGGTGCGTCGCAGCGTCCTGCACTGGGCGGCGAAAAACGAGGTGCCCGTGGCGGGGATGCACATCCCCTATCCGGGCATCGGGCGGATCGTGGAGGACGCGGAGGAGCCCGGCGGCTACCGTTTTATCCCGTTGGAGGGAAAATAGAGCGATAGAGCGACTGGTCATCGATATTTCGCGTTGACGAAACCGGGCTGTGAGGGGGATGCGCTCACCTGCGGGATCTTTAGCGGGGGAAGTGTCCCGAGAGGCGTAGATGCTCCGACGCAGTCGACCGTTCGGCGCGCGGAACTCCGCCGAACGGCTGTGAGACGACGGGTGCGCTTGCGGCTGCACGGACGATAACTTTGCAAGAGGGCGCAAGGACTTCGCGGCGCCCTCTTTGTGCGACACAACCCACTTTCGGGGCGATAAGGGTGAGGACAATGGACGAAGAGGTCTTGGCAAAAACGGCCGTTTCGCGCGACGGGGCGGGGGAAGACAGGTTTTCCGGCAATAGGGACGGCGCGGAAAACGACGTCTTCTTTCGCCTCCGTCGCGGCGCGACCGCCTTCTCCCGCGCGCAGCGCACGGTTTGTGCCTACATTCTGGAGAACTACCGGAAGGTCGCCTTCGTAACGGTGGAGGAGCTTGCCGGGCTTTGCGGCGCCAGCCCGGCGACGGTGGTGCGGACGGCGAAGAGCCTCGGCTATGCGTCGTACGGGCGGATGCAGGCGGAGTTCGAGAACCTGATGCTGCGCACGCAGGTCCCCCTTTGGTGGGCGATGGAGCGCGCCTGGGGCGGCGACGCCGCTGCGGCGGAGGAGGATTTTCCGCTGCCGTGGGTGGCGCAGGACAATATCGAGGCCATCCGCGACAGCATCACGCCGCAGCTGGTCGAAGGCTATCGGCGGGCGGTGGACATGCTGGCGGGGGCGCGCCGCCGATACGTGCTCGGCATGCGCTCGTCGCGCGGCGCCTCGCTCTTCTTCCACTCCATGCTGCACCAGCTTCTGCCCGACGTCTATCTCGCGCCGGACGGCATCGACGCCCTCTTCGACGACCTCGTGGACCTGGAGCCGACCGACGTGCTCTTCTGTATCCAACAGGGCGGGCCGCACTATACCCAGTCCACGACCAAGGCCGTCGCCTACGCGGCGCGCAACGGCGTGCCGTCCGTCCTTGTCTCCTCGTCGCCCAACGCTCCGGCGGCGGCCTACGCCACCCTGACGCTCCCCGTTCCCCCGGCGGGGCGGCATTACTCCATCGTTCCCTGCATGACGCTCCTCGAATCCCTGATCGTTTCCATCGGCAGAAGGACGAAACAGACGGCCGAGCGAAAGCTTCGCAAGCTGGAGGACGTGCTCAACGACGAGCACATTCTGGGATAGGCGGATCGACTTGGCGAGATAAAGCGGTGGCACTCCCGCCTAAGGGAGGCGAAGCGTGCAGCCGTGCCGAGCCCTGTCGGCAGAGCCGACTGGGGGAGTGCCGCCAAGTGGCCAATCATCATGAGCGATTGGATTTATCATTGGAATTACAGGCACTTCCGAAACGCCGTCGGCAGGGCGTGCCGCTCCTCGATCTCCCCTGCGTCCGCCCAGACAAGCCCCTCGCCGTGTGTGCCGCAGGTCGTGCGGTAGCGGAGCAGGTGCCACTCCACGTGCGTGAAGACGTGCTTTTGGGGGGGCAATGCTTCGATCGCACCGGGGGAGAGGCCCCACTCCGCCAGCAGGCGCTCCGCCGCCGCGGCCTCCAGCTTGCCCTCGACGTTCGGCAGCTCCCACAACCCCGCCAACAACCCGCTCTCCGGTCGGCGGCGAATGGCGATCCTCTCCTCGCGGAAGAGCAGAAAGACCGTCAGCTCGCGGATCTCGCGCGGGCGCTTCGGCGGCAGCGACGGATAGTCCTCCGGGTTGCCCGCGCGGTGCGCGGCGCAGTGGCGCGCGAGCGGGCAAACGCCGCATCGCGGCGGCCCGTTGGGGACGCAGACCGTCGCGCCGAGCTCCATCAGGCTTTGCGTAAAATCGCCGCGTCGTTCGGCCGGGTAGATGTGCGCCAATGCCTCCGCCACGCGGCGCTTCGCCGCCTGCGAGCCCATGTCGTCCGGCAACGCGGCGAGGCGGGAGACGACGCGGATCACGTTGCCGTCCACGGCGGGGGTGGCCGCCTCGAAGCAGATGGACGCGACCGCGCCCGCCGTGTACGGGCCGACGCCCGGCAGCCGCAGGATTTCGTCGTACGCCCGGGGGAACGCGCCGCCGTGCTCCCGCACGACAAGTCGCGCGGCCGCGCGCAGGTTGTGGGCGCGGCTGTAGTATCCCAGCCCCTCCCACAGCTTGTACAGACGAGCGTCGTCGGCCGCGGCGAGAGCCGCCACGTCGGGAAATTCCCCCAGGAAGCGCAGATACTTCTCCCGCACGGCTTCCACCCGCGTCTGTTGCAGCATGATCTCCGACACCCACACGGCATAAGGATCGCGGTTCCGCCGCCACGGTAGATCGCGCGCGTTTTCGTCGTACCAGTCGAGAAGGAGCGGCGGGATTTCCTCCGGCAGGAGGATGGGCAGGGGGGCGTTTTTTTCCGATCGGGACGACGGACCACCTCCCCGATCGTTCCGCGTTATGTTCGGCATCGCGAGACGTCCATGCGCGCTCAGTCCGGAGCGAAGAACGCCAGCAGACGTTCGCGGTTTCCGAAGGGCGTTTCGCCGTGCAGGATACCCATCCGCCACAGGGGAGCGCCGCCCGCGGCGTGTTCGTAGACGTAGGTCATGTTCTGCCCGCCCTGGGCGTAGGGGGGCGAGAGCTCCCGCAGTTCGAAGCCGAACCGCTCCCGCACGAGTTCCGCAATCTCTATGTCGGAGGAGAGGGCGAGCGGCGCTCCGATGTGCGCGGACGAAACCAACAATCCTTTCAGGCCGTTTTCTCCGAAGAGCAGAACGAAGAGCGCCCCCTCGCCGACGTCCTCCGTCAAAAGCGCCTGCTCGATGCGAAAATCGCGGATGATCCGATAATGCGCGCTGCGTTTGCGCCCCTCGTTGAGACGCTCCTTGAGTTCCTCGAGGCGCTCCATGGCTGCATCTGTCGGCATCGACAGGTACAAGCCGTCCACCGAAGGCGTGCCGTCGATATAGTACAGGGACGCGACCGCAGCCGCACGTTCCCTGTCTCCACGCACGTCGACGGACGGCGGCGAGAGGTTTTGCGCGACCCTGAGCAGAGCAAGCGTCACGAGGGCGGCTAGAATAGGAAGGAATCGACCGATTGTCCGCTTTTTCATCGTCTACCATTGTAGCACGGTGTTTTTTGTTCTGCCTGCCGCGCTGGACGTCCGCCGAAACGCGGGACCCGCAAACGCGTCGGCACGGGTTGACATTTTGCGGAGAAGAGCTAAGATCAACATACACCCCCCAGGGGTGGGGTATATATCGATTTATCAAAACAAAACGTCGGGGGTGTTGCGATTGCGGCAGAAGTTCGACGTAACGGGTATGACGTGCAGCGCCTGTAGCGCGCATGTGGAGAAGAGCGTCCGTCGCCTTGCGGGCGTCTCCGAGGTCAGCGTCAACCTCCTGCAGAACAGCATGGCGGTCGACTACGATCCGCAAACGGTTTCCGTGGACGAGATCGTGCGGGCGGTGGAGGAGGGCGGTTACGGCGCGTTCCCCGCCGCTTCCGGGAAGGATGCGGCGAAGCGGACGGACGCCCTAGAAGGTGTATTCCAGGGAAAGGCGGCCGCCGTGCCGCTGCGTCTTTTTGCCCAGGAATCCGTCGTAGGCGATGGCGGCGTTCAGCTGCCGCGTCAGGTTGACGGCGAATCCCAGGTTCAGATAGGCGGCGTCGCGGGGCACGGAGACGCCGTAGATGGTGAATCGGTCGCCGCCCTCGGCAAACACGAACCGGTTGCGGCTGTCGGTGTTGCCGTAGGCGTGGACCCAGCCCGCGCCGGCCTGGAACCGGCCGGTCGTCTCGGTCCTGTGCATCACGTACAACCAGGCGGCGTTCATCCGTCAGACGCTCGAGAGCATCCTCGGCCAGGCCACCGACTTCCCCTTCGAGCTGCTGGTCGGCGACGACCGCTCCACCGACGGGACCGCCGAGATCATCGCCGAATACATGATCGTCAACCGTACCTGCAAATCGAAAGG
>DAIRUD010000165.1:0-5191 GCA_036803565.1 Synergistaceae bacterium
GCCCGCCTGTGCCTGCTGGCCGCCGCGCGCGCCGTGCGCGCGCTCGATCTCCGCCGTCGCCGTCTCGCCCGCGCGATAGACGCTCCGCGCCAGCAGCGACAGGAGGATGCCCAGGACCGCGAAGGGAACGGTCGGCATGCCCGGCACGAGGGCCAGCGCGAAGAGCAGCCCGGCGCCGATGAAGAGCGGGCGGTGATTGCCGGTGAGCGAGGTGACGATGTCCAGCCCGAGGTCGCCCTCCCCCGCCGAGCGCGTGACGATGATGCCGGTGGCCGTGGAGAAGAGCAGCGCGGGTACCTGCGACACCAGGCCGTCACCGACCGTGAGCAGGCTGTACGACTGCGCGGCCGACCCCAGCGGCATGCCCCGCTGCAGAACGCCGATGGCCAGGCCGCCGATGATGTTGATCAGGGTGATGATCAACCCGGCGATGGCGTCCCCCTTGACGAACTTGGAGGCACCGTCCATGGCCCCGTAGAAGTCGGCCTCGCGCTGGATGTTCTTGCGCCGCGTGCGGGCCTCCGCCTCGTCGATCATACCGGCGTTGAGGTCGGCGTCGATGGACATCTGCTTGCCGGGCATGGCGTCCAGGGTGAAGCGCGCCGCCACCTCCGCGACGCGCTCCGAGCCCTTGGTGATGACCAAAAACTGGATGACGACGAGGATCAGGAAGACGACGCCGCCGACGACGTAATTGCCGCCGACGACGAAGTTGCCGAAGGCGCTGACGACCTCGCCCGCGTAGCCGTTCAAGAGGATCTGCCGCGTCGTCGAGATGTTGAGCGCCAGCCGGAAGAGCGTCGCGATGAGGATGATGCTGGGGAAGGCGGCGATCTCCAGCGCGTTGTTGACGTAGAACGTCGCCAGCAGGATAACGACGCCGAACGTGATGTTCAGCGCCAGGAGGATATCCAGCAGCGGCGTCGGCACCGGAATGATCATCATCACGACGACCAGGACCAGCAAAATGGCGATGCCGATGTCGGCGTATTTCGTTACGGGGTTCCGCACGGGAACTGCCACGTCCGCCATATCTCTCACTCCATGTTCAAAAATCGCCCGCACGCGGCCTCGCGTGCCGTTCGGCCTCATTGTAACACGGCGGGGTGTATCTTTGTAGCGCAAGGCGGGAGTTTGCGGGATATACGGAGCACCGGACCGTGCAAAACCGTATATCTGGTGTATAATAACTTCTGCCAAATATCTCCCTATTTATATGCATCTTACGGAAAGGTGGTGTCCGCGCGAGACCGCTCGTTTTCTCCATCCTGTTTTACGCGCGCCGGAAGCAATTCTTGCGACACCGATTTTGCATTTCATAATCGAAATGGGAGGGATTTTCATGAAACGTACCGCATTTGCGCACGCATCGAATCGCCGCACGCTCGTTTTCCTCGTCTTCGTACTCGCTTTTTCCCTGTTCGCCACGGCGGCCTGCGCCGCCACCTTCATCAACATCGGCACCGGCACCACGGGCGGTACCTATTACCCGGTCGGCGCGGCCATGGCCAAGATCTGGAGCAGTAAGATCCCGGACGTGCGCGCCAACGCGCAGTCCACGGGCGGCACCGCGCAGAACATCCAGCTCATGGCCGCGGGCGAGGCCGAGGTCGGTTTCGCCGACGGCCTCTACTTCTTCGCCTACGAGGGCCAGGGGCTCTTCGAGGGCAAACCGCAGAAAAACCTCCGCGCGCTGCTCCCGCTCTACCCCGAACCGATTCATTTCATCGTGCCCAAGGGCAGCGGCATCAAGACGGTCGCCGACCTGAAGGGCAAGCGCGTCTCGACGGGGGCCGTCGGCAGCGGAACCGAGGCCACGGCGAAGATGCTGCTCAAGATCGCCGGTCTGGACCCCGACAAGGATCTGCGCTGCGAACCGCTGGGGCTCTCCGATACGGCGTCGGCGATGGCCGACAAGCATATCGACGCCGGTTTGACGGTCGGCGCCCTGGGGATCGCCGGGGTCGTCGAGATGGCGACGCTGGGGATCATCGAATTCGTCGACCTCCCCGACGACCTTGTGACGAAGGTGCAGGCGGAGCTGCCCTACATGAACCCCTTCACCATCCCGGCGAATACGTATAAGGGACAGGAAAAGGAGGTCAAGACGTTCGGCAGTTGGAACGTGCTGGTGATCAACGCCGACGTGGACGAGGAGCTGACCTACCGGATGACGAAGACGCTCTTCGACAACAAGGCGGACCTCACGGTCGTCTCCCCGCGCATGGAGAGCATGAACGCCGACAACCTGAAATACATCCAGATCCCGCTGCACCCGGGCGCGGAGAAGTATTTCAAGGAGATCGGCGCGCTTAAATAAACCGCTACTCGTAACGTCGTATCGGCGTGGAGCGGACGAGTTTATCGCTTGCGCGTTCCGCGCCTTTTTACCGGATAGGGAGGTCATCGATGTCTGAACAGGAGAAACCCCCGATCAACGCACCCGAACAGACGATCCACAGCGAAGAAGTTCCGCAGGACGAAATCCAGAAACTGATCGAAAAATACGACGCCGAAAGCCGCTACCGCAACCTGTCGGGGCTGCCGGGCAAGCTGATCGGGCTGTGGCTGGCG
The DNA here is from genome assembly GCA_036803565.1 of Synergistaceae bacterium. Lineage (GTDB taxonomy): Bacteria > Synergistota > Synergistia > Synergistales > Synergistaceae > DAIRUD01. The sequence continues at coordinate 2,575 of DAIRUD010000165.1, forward strand.
GCGATGTCCCTCTTTCACCTCTATACGGCGGGCATCACCACGATGCCCATCGTCATCCAGCGCGCCATCCACCTGACCTTCGCCATCGTCGCCGTCTACATCCTCTACCCGGCGACCAGGCACGGCTCGAAGGCGCGCACGCCCTGGTACGACTGGGTGCTGGCCGCCGCAGCGGCCGGGGCGATCGGCTACATCGCCGTCTTCTTCAACGACATCGCCCGACGCGGCGCCACGCCGTTCCCCTACGAAATATGGCTGGGCATCGCCGCCATCCTGCTCGTCCTCGAGGCCGGGCGGCGCGTGGCGGGCAACGTCCTGCCCGTGCTCTCCGTCCTCTTTCTGCTGTATTGCCACTACGGGCGCTACGTGCCGGGCATGTTCCAAATCCGAGGCTACTCCCTCAACCGGATCATCCAGCACATGTACCTGACGCCGGAGGGCATCTTCGGCGTCGCGCTCGGCGTGTCGGCCACGTTCGTCATCGTGTTCATCATCTTCGGCGCGTTTCTGTCGAAATCGGGCGGCGCGCGCTTCTTCAACGACCTGGCGCTCTCCCTGGCGGGCAGCAAGCCGGGCGGCCCGGCGAAGGTGGCGGTCGTCGCCTCCGGCCTGCTGGGGACGATCAACGGGTCGTCCGTGGCCAACGTCGCGACGACGGGCACGTTCACCATCCCCCTCATGAAGAAGGTCGGCTACTCTCCGGAGTACGCCGGGGCGGTCGAGGCCTGCGCCTCCACGGGCGGCCAGATCATGCCGCCGATCATGGGGGCCGGGGCGTTCATCATGAGCGAGTTCCTCGGCATCTCCTACCTCTCCATCGCCTTCGCGGGCATCATCCCGGCGCTGTTGTACTACACCGCCATCTTCTCCAACGTCCACATCCGAGCGCGCAAGAAACGCCTGGCCGGCCTGGACAAGTCGGAGCTGCCGCGCTGGCAGAAGGTCATGTACAACGACGGACACTTGCTCATCCCCGTGTTCGTCATCATCGTCACGCTGCTGATGCGCTATACGCCGCTGCGGGCCGGGTTCTGCGGGGTGCTGGCGACGGTCGTCGTCTCGATGCTGCGCAAGCACACGCGGATGAACGCGCGGGACGTCTACGAAGCGCTGATCGAGGGGGCCCGGGGCGGGCTCGGCGTGGCTTTGGCCTGCGCGCTGGTCGGCTTCGTGGTGGGCACGTCCTCGCTGACCTCGCTGGGGCTGACCCTCTCCAACAACATCATCGAGATCTCCGGCGGCAGGCTGATGCCGACGCTGGTCATGGCCATGGTGGCCTGTCTCATCCTGGGCATGGGACTGCCGACGACGGCCAACTACATCGTCTGCAGTACGATCATCGCGCCCGCGCTGATCGGCATGAAGGTGTTGCCGTTGGCGGCGCACATGTTCGTCTTCTACTTCGGCATCATGGCCGACCTGACGCCGCCGGTCTGCCTCGCCGCCTTCACCGGAGCGGGGATCGCCGGGGGCAACCCGGCGCGTACCGGCCTGAACGCGACGCGCATCGCGCTGCCCTCCTACATCCTGCCCTACTGCTTCGTCTTCAGCACGATGATCCTCATGCAGAACGTCGTCGTGCACGAGCTGGCGATCATCGTCGTCTCCGCGGTCCTCGGCGTCGTCAGCCTGGCCGGGGCGCTGGAGGGCTGGATGTTCCGCGACCTGGCGAAGTGGGAGCGCGCCGTCTTCATGCTGCTGGCCTTCGCCGCCATCCACCCGGACGTCCACCTCAGCGTCGGGGCCACCGTGTTGCTGCTCGGGTTCATGGTCTACGCGAAAAAGACGCCGGAGCGCGTCGCCATCGCCTAGCACGCAAATTTTCCTGTGGGTTGCGTCTATGGCGCACACCCCCGCACGGCAAAAGGACCGGAGCAGGCACGCTCTCCGGTCCTTTTGGTGCATTTATCGCAACTTGGTATCAAAACAAGCATGGAGTAAAAATCGGGGAAAACACGTATATCAGAACGTCCGGGCGCAGCGGGAGAATGGGAAACCCGGTGCGTTTATTATATGATAAAACATCTGCGATTGCGCGGAGAACGGAGAGGGAGAACCCGGTGGACAAGCATGCGGCAAAGCTGCTGGACGCGGCAAAGATCAGGTACGGCGCGGAGATTCGGGAGCAAAACCGGCTGGGCAACTCGGCGAACGTGATCTACGAAATCAGCCTGCGGGGCAAGCCCGCGATCCTGCGCCTTTCCCGGCACAGCGCGCACAAGGAGCTGCATGTCGGGTTCGAGCTGGCCTGGATGAACGAGCTGGCACGACATGTCCCCGGGATCGCGGGCCCGCTCCCCTCGTCGGACGGAAAGCCGTACGAGGTGGCGGATGCCGATGGGGAGCCGTGGATCCTCAGCGTCTTCCGCAAGGCGCCCGGCCGCATCGTCGATCCGGGGAACCCCGCCGAGTGGAACGACGGGCTTTTTTCCTCCCTGGGTGAGCTGATGGGCGAGCTGCACAGCCGCACAAGGCCCTATGTCGGGAATATCGGCACGGACGAGCGGTTGGACTGGCGGCACAGCTTCCTGTTCTGGCCGGAGAACAACGTATGGGTCGACCCGGACATCCAGCCCGTCTGGGAGCGGACCTTTGCCGAAATGGAGGCTCTGGCGGC
>DAIRUD010000166.1:0-5164 GCA_036803565.1 Synergistaceae bacterium
CAGGGCTGGTTTGAGTCTTGTGGGTATGCGCTATGTCAAAGTTAAAATGCTCTAGGGCGTGTTAACGTAAAACATGTTATTCCAGTTATAAATCCAATCGCTCATGATGATTGGCTACGTGGTAACACTCCCCCAGTCAGCGATGCCGGTGCTTGGCACGACGGAACGCCCCGCCTCTCTCAGAAGGAGTATCAGCTGGAACTGTCAGTGAACTGAACCCCAAAAGGTGAACGTCAGTCCATCGACGCATGGCATGATTCTGCCGAAAACAAACACAAAAGAACCCCCACGTTTGCGCGTGGAGGCCTCTATCGGTAAGCTTGGCAAGCGGTGTTTTCACAAAGCTCCTTGTGTGCTGTTTCTGCTCCCTACCGTAATGATGTATTCGACACTATACCGGGTACGCCCCGTCCACGATCGGTTCGTCCAAACCCACATTCGTCTTCGTCACGCAGGCGAATTTCTTCGGCAGAAAATCCTTGGCGACTTGCGGGAACATGGCATAGGAGAGCACGTCCTCCGGTTGCGTCGCCCAGGCTCCGACTTCCTTCCGCAGTTTGTCGAGCTCCGGCGGGATCTTTTCGCCGGGGCGGCAGGTAATCGGTTCTTCCCCCTCCGTCGCCTTCCGTTGGACTTCCTTGTTCACGGGGGCCGGCGTGCGGCCGTAGTAGCCGAGGAAGTACTGTCGCACCTCCTTGGGGATGACTTTCCAGCGCTCTCCGACCATCACGTTCATCGCCGCCTGCGTACCGACGATCTGGCTCGTCGGGGTGACGAGCGGCGGAAAGCCCATTTCCTCGCGGACGCGGGGAACCTCTTCGAGGACGGCTTTCAGTTTGTCGAGCGCGTTGCCCTCCTTCAACTGGCTCTGAAGGTTGGAATACATGCCGCCGGGCACCTGATAGAGAAGAATGTTGATGTCCACGCCGGAGACACCCATGATGATATCCTTGTATTTCTCGCGCAGCTTCGAGAAATGGGTCGCAACGGGCAGTAGCTTTTCCAGAGACAGCCCCGTGTCCAGCGGGCCGCCCGCCAGCGCCGCGACCATCGTCTCCGTCGCAGGCTGGCTCGTCCCCATCGCGAAGGGTGAAATCGCGCAATCGCAGACATCCGCCCCCGCTTCCAGGCCGTCCAGGTAGGCCATCGCGGCCAATCCGCTCGTATAATGGCTATGCAGCTGGATCGGCAGGTCGACCTTCGCCTTGATGGCCTCGACGAGCGATTTCGCGGCTACCGGGGTCAGCACCCCCGCCATATCCTTGATGCAGATGGAATCCGCGCCCATGTCCGCCATGTCGCGCGCCTGTTTCGCAAAGAGCTCCAGCGTATGCACGGGTGAAATCGTGTAGGAAATGCCCAGCTGCAAATGCGCGCCTTCGCGTTTCACCTGGTCCGCCGCGATCTCCATGTTGCGCAGGTCGTTGAGCGCGTCGAAGATGCGCACGATGTCGATGCCGTTGCCGACGACTCGCTTGACGAACTCCCGCACGACGTCGTCCGCATAATGTCGATAACCGACGAGATTCTGCCCGCGCAGCAGCATCTGCAGTTTCGTCTTCTTCACCCGCTTGCGGATGACGCGCAGGCGCTCCCATGGATCCTCTCCCAGGAAGCGCATTGCGGTGTCGAACGTCGCTCCCCCCCACATCTCGAGGGAATGATACCCTACTTCGTCCATCGCCTCGCAGATGGGAAGCATATCCTCCGTGCGCAGGCGCGTCGCCATGATCGATTGGTGTGCGTCCCGCAGACACGTTTCGGTGATGCCGACCCGTCTGACAACACCATCCTTGGCAGGTTTGCTGCGTGCAACGGCGGCGTTCGCTCCGCCGCCCTCTATTTTTTTCCCCTCCGCCTTGCCGTTTTTTCCCGCGTGATCCGCCATGTTCATCGGCCTCCTCTTCGTGAAACGCGATGCGCCGTTCCGCCGCACCGCTTATATCCCGTCGAACAAATACATTTCATAATAATGCGCCCGGCCGACAATGTAAACCGCATCCTCCCGATACGATGACGGGAACGTGCGGCTCCGGCCTTCCTTCGACGCACGCCCCCACAAGAAACGTGGGGGCGTGCGCGGCAAATCGCACAGGAAGGGCTACGTCAGCTGAACAGCCCTTTGTTCCGCATCTCCCGAAACATCATCAGCGCTTCCTCGTCCACTTCTTCCTGCGAGCGTCCCGAGGCGATCATCGCGTGCAGCGAATCCCGGGCCTCGGACATTTCGTCGATACAGCCGAGGTTGCGGTAGCTCTCCTCCAACATCGCGATGTCGCCGCCGTCTCCCAAACGCCCCGTCATATAGCCGAACGCGAACGCAACGACGCTGAGGAAGGCGAGGCGCTCCTCCGTGGCCGCCCACAACTCGGAGAGAACGGATGTGCTGATCATCAGCTCTTCGAGGAACGCGCCGTCCTCGCCGGATTCCACATCGTCCTCGTCGAACGTCCACAAGCCGAGGATATAGAAGAGCATGTCGGGATCCAGCGAAATCGCCTGGAAGAGCGCGTCGGAGGCGTCGTCGCTCGCCCCCTCGCGCTCGAAAAGCGCGATGGCGCGACAGTACTCGCCGATCGGCGTCTCGCAGATGTCCGCGTCGGCAGCGTCCGAGGCGCGCTCGTATTCCCCGTTTTCGATCAGGATCGCGTAGAAGATCAGGCGTCCGATGATATAGCAGTCCTTGTCGTAATCCATGAACTTCTCGGCGACCTCGATCGCCTTTTCCTTGTTCCCCGCGAGATAGAGCGCGAACGCCAAATCGGAGAGCATAGAGACGTAGAAGGAGTACACGCCCTCGTCCACGTCATCCGGGGCCTCCTCCACAAACGGTTGCAAACCATTCACCGCTTCGACGAGCAGACGGATGTCCTGCATCGACTCCTCATCGTCCATAGCCTGCCACTTGACATACTTCGCGATCGCGTTGTCGGGGTCGAGCTCCAGAATCTCGTCCGCCAAGGCTACCTGCCGCTCGAAGTCCATCTCCTCGACCAATCCCCGCACCAATTCCTCGATCCTCTTGGAATCGTTTCGACGCATTCCCATCATGCTCAAACCTCCAGGTTATTTACGAATTCGGGCGGTTCCTTGCGCAGCTTTCCCACAATATCCCGCACAAGGTAGGGATCGAATTGCCTCCCCGCGCCGGCCTCCAGCGAATGCAGCACGTTTCCGAAAGAAGGGGATTCGCCCTCCGGTTGCAGGCTGATCATCCCCTCCATCGCGTCGAAAATGGAAATCACCCTCGACACAAAGGGGATCTCCTCGCCCTTGAGTTGGTTCGGGTACCCCATACCGTCCCACCATTCGTGATGATAGAGGATCGGCTCGGCAATTTTCGCGATCTCCGCGATGCTCCGTGCGATGCGATATCCGATCGCCATGTGCTGCATCAGGGACGCAACCTTTTCCTTCGCCGGATCGGCACGGATGATTTCGACCTCCTCCGGCACGGCAAGCACGCCGATATCGTGGTATCTGCAGAGCAGTCGCAACATCTCCAGGTCCTCGGAGATTCCCAAATTGCGTATCGCCCACTCACCCCACAGAATCATCCGACGACTGCGGTTGCCCATCGCGCAATTCATCATATTGTGCAGTCGCGCCTCCAGCGTCCCGAGGATGCGCAGGCGCGTCGGACGGCCGTCGCGGAGTTTATTCGCGTACATCTCGTCCTCCGCCTCTTTGATGACCTCGTCGATATCCTGCTCCGCGAACAACTTCATCGCGTGCCCAAGCGCCATACTGGGGCGGACAAATCCCTCTCCGCTCCAGGAAGCGCAGGTTTTGGCGATTTCCCGGACCTTGGCGGCGACGCTACCACCGTCCGCATTTCTCAAAAGGATGATAAACTCGTCGCCGCCCCAGCGGTAGACGGAGTCGTTCGCGGAAACGCTCTTGCGCATGATGTCGGCGGCGGCCCGCAACAAGAGGTCGCCCTCTTCATGCCCGAACGCGTCGTTCGCCAATTTCAGGCAGTTCAAATCCGCATAGATCACACCCAGCGGCAGGAACTCCTCCCTGTCCATAAAAGCGATCGCTTCCTCGCACGCCCGACGGTTGTACAGACCGGTCAGCGCGTCGTGGCTGCTGACGAATCCAAGTTTCTCGATGGCGCGCTTCGCCTCCGTGATATCCTCCACGATCCCCACGGCGCCGAGAAACGCCTGGTTGTCCGAGCGCACCGATGTAAAAGAGACGCGGACCCACCCCCCATAGGTGCCGTCGGACGTCTGAAATTGCGCCTCGTGCCGCGAATTCACGCCGACGAGCGCATCCATCGCGGCTCGTATGAAGCGGGGATACATGCCCAGATCGTTTTCCTCCGCCAGGCTGACGCCGAGGGTAACCTCTCGCGCAAAACCGAAGATGGAGAGGAAAGCGGCGTTGCAGTCGGTAATGATGCCGTCGCTGTTGACGTGGACGAAGCCGAGGGGGGATTCGTGAAAAATGGTCCGATACAGATCCTCGCGCGCGCTCAGGTCGGATATGGTTTCGATGTACCCGTTGATGTCTCGGCAGGAGAGGGACAACAGGTCCCGCCCGTTGAAGGGAATCCAGTTGAAGCGCGTCTCCAGCAGCACCTCTCCGCCCTTCTGGTCGCGCACGGGAAAGGTGAGGCTCATCTGCTTCGCCTCGTCGTCCTGCACCCGTCGAAAAATGGCGTCGATATATACCCGCGGGAAATAATCGTCGACCTTTGCCCGTCCCTCGCCCGTCGCGGGACGCCCGAGCAAAGCCCAAGCGAGATCTGAGGCCGCGACGATCCTGCGGTCTTCGTCGACCAGAAGAAAGATTTCGTTCATTTCCTTTACGAAGAAGAGCAGTTCGCTCTCCACAGAAGCAACGGCCGCTTCGCCCTTTTCGCGTTCCTCCGATGCTCTTATCATCAGGCAATTCTCTGGCACACCGCATTCTCCTCGTCGGTGTCTGCTGACACACACTCTGATTCTAACATATATCGATTCGTTCGGTATATCCTCCCGCGTCGGGAAATAAATCGGAGTCCGCGCATATGCCGCGGAACGGGCAGTCGGCGCAGCGGTCGCCCCGCGGGGTAAACGGCCCCGTTGCCGCGCGCTCCGCGGCGCTGCGGACGTCCGCCTCAATCGACAGCCAGTCCTCGGGAAGGACAGCGTGCGGCTTTCGCTTGTCCATCGCC
>DAIRUD010000167.1:0-5156 GCA_036803565.1 Synergistaceae bacterium
CGACGTCGCGAAATGGGATCTTCGCCGATTTATTGCTGCCGTTCCGCGACGATCTCCCCGCCGCCCTTGGTGAGGAGCACCAGTTCGCCGCCGCGGATACGGAAGCCGCGCACGTCCTCCAGCGCCTTCAGGAAGTAGGCCTCCTGTTCCATCAGCTCCTGCGGTCCCGCCATCAGCGTGGACGCCGCGCCGCGGATCAGGATCCGGTCGCCCGTGCCGATCCAAGCGGAGCGGTAGGAGTTGATCGAACCCTTGCCGTGCAGCGAGCCGTCCTTCTCGAACTGGATCGTGACCGTGGAGTTGGGGACGACGCGCGTTCCCTCGACGCTGCGGACGGACCAGAGAACGCCCGTCGGCAGCGTCTCGCCGCCGGCCGGTTTCGTCTCCGCGTCGTAGCCGATGTAATCCTTGCCCCGGACGGTCAGCGTGGCGGCGTCGCCCTTGGTCCAGAAGACCGTCGTCGGGTCGTCCGTCGCCTCGTACTTCGCGCCCGACGCGGCGGGGACGCGCCGCAGGACGAAGTCCTCGCCCTCCACCGTGAGCAAAAGTTCGTCCTCCTCGGAGGCGCTGCGGATCAGCGCGTAGTGCGAATAGGCCCGGCCGCCGACGGTCAGGGTGGCGTCCCGGCCCTTGCTCCAGAAGACCGTCGTCGGGTCGTCGACGGCGACGTACTTCGCGCCCGAGGCCGAGACGGCGCGCCTCATCCGGTACGCCCTTCCCTCGATGGCGATGAGGATCTCGTCGTCGTCGGGGGCTTCGCGGCGCAGCACGAACTCGCCGGGGAGCTCCCGTCCGCCGATCGTGACGAGGGCGGTATGCCCCTTGCTCCAGAAGACGGTCGTCGGGTCGCCGACCGCCTCGTACTTCGCGCCCGACGCGGCGATGGCCGACCGCATCCGGTAGGTCTTGCTGTCGACGGTCATGTCCAGTTCGTCCACGCCCCGGTTCGCCACGACGATCTCCTGCGCGCCGGAGCGGTAGACGGAGGTCGCGTCGCGCAGGACCAGCCGCATCGTCAGCGCGGTGCCGCCGTCCGCGTTGAGCAGGTCGAGGCTGTCGCCCGACAGGCGGAAGGCCGCCGCACCGGACAGCGCCCGCATGATGGCCGCCTCCTGCTGCATGACGCCGGGCTGGGGGCACATCTTCCGCGTCGTCGCCGGCGGCGCGATGCGGATCGTATTTTCGGATATCGTGTAGGAGGAGGTGTAGGCGTTGCAGCCGCCGTTACCGGAGAGCGTCCCGTCCGGGGCGAAGTAGGCCGTCGGTTCCGTGTCGGGGAGGACGCTCTGTACGGCCTCCTTGCCGTTGTTGTAGCCGGTGACGCGCCACGAGGTGCCGGCCAGGCCGCCGTCGGCGGCGGCGCAACCGGCGAGGGTGATGGCCAGCAGGAGCGCCAGGAACGAGGTGTATATCTTTTGCATTTCGATCGCCTCCATATTTAATAGTCGCTTGCAAAAAGAAAGAGTACAGTGCTTTTTGCAACTTGTACAGGGGGTTTCATCCGGTTTCGCCAATTTTCTCGAAAGATCGCATTGCGCGGCGGATGTCGTTTTACAGACGGGGCGATTTCTGATATCGTGATGTTTCGATGGCGCGCGGGCCGTGTACCGGCGGACCGCGGAGCGGGAAGGGGCGGCTGCAATGTTGGCACGAACGATGAAGACCGCGCTGGCGTGTTTTCTGATCGCGACGGCGTTCTCACTACCGGCGGCGGGGGCGGAGTTCTCGGCCGCACCGCTCTCCGAGGCGTTCCTCGCGCAGGGGCGCGCGGACGGCGCGACCCGTTCCGCGACGCCGGACGGGAAGCTCGGCTATATTCCCTCGCCGATCGACCTTTCGCACCTTCGGCGCGGCGTCGATATCGTCGCGGCAAAGGGCGGAGGGAGCGACGCGCTCGCCTATCCCCGACGCTTCGACCTGCGCGAGGCGGGCCACGTGACGTCCGCGAAGGAGCAGCGCTACAACAACTGCTGGGCCTACAGCGCGCTGGGCGCGCTGGAGTCGAGCTATCTGCGCGCGGGCGGAGAGAGGCTGGACCTGTCGGAGATGCATCTGTCGTATTACGCCTTCGCCGAGGGGCCGGGCTTCACCGGCAGCATCCATGCGGGCGGGTTCGACAACGTCGCCGTCGCCGTGCTCTCCCGGTGGACGGGGGCGGTGCTGGAGAAAGACCTGCCGGAGTCGGCCTATCCCCCCTCCGGAGCGGCGGCGGGGTATGCGAACCGCCTCCACCTCGAGGACGCCTACGTGCTGGGCCTCCAGTTCGCGGACGGCGGCCTCCCCATCGTGCGCGATACGGTCAAGGGTCTGATCGGCGACAAGGGCGCCGTGTCGGTGGGGATCTACATGTTCGCCGACGAAAACGGCCGCAGGCCCTACTACGACGAGGCGAACGCCGCATGGTTCTACAACGGCCCGGAGACGGTCCCCAACCATGCCGTCATCCTGGTGGGGTGGGACGACGATTTTTCGCGGCGGAATTTCCGCGAGGGCAACCGCCCCGTTGCGGACGGCGCCTGGCTGGCGCGCAACCACTGGGGCGAGACGTTCGGCGACGGTGGTTTCTTCTGGGTCTCGTACGAGGACCTCGGCCTGCGCGACGGCGTCGCCTACGTCGCCGGGGAGACGGACAACTTCGACAAACATTACGGACACGACGCGTTGGGGTGGTGCAACTCCGTCGGCGTGGGGGAGGAGAGCGCCTGGGCGGCCAACGTCTTCACCGCCGGGAGCGTATCGGAGCGCCTCGACGCCGTTTCCTTCTATACGACGGCGAACGATGCGTCGTACGAGATCCTCGTCTACGGCGACGTCCGCGACCCGGGCAATCCCGCGTCCGGCACGCTGCGCCTGCGGCAGAGCGGATCGGAGCGTCTCTGCGGATACCACACGGTGCGCCTGCGCGAATCCGTCGCGCTCGCCGCGCGGGAGCGCTTCTCCATCGTCCTGCGCATGACGACGCCGGACTTTCCCTATCCCGTCGCGGTGGAGACGGCGATCCAGGGGTACTCCGACAGGGCTTCCTCCGCGCGCGGGGAGAGCTTTTTCTCGGAGGACGGCGAGGCCTGGGAGGATCTGTACGACAGCTATAACGCCTGCATCAAGGCCTTTACGACGAACGACGGCGAACGGCCGCCGGTGGGGGAGGAGGCCGGTTCCGACTCGGGGAGCGGCTGCCGTTCCGGCGCGGCCGCCGCGAGCGTCCTGTTCCCGGCGCTCTGCCTGGCGGCGATGCGGAGGCGCGCGCGGGTATAGGCGGTTCGCGGGATTGTCATATGTTTTTGCGGGGCCGGGGACATGACGTCTCCGGCCCTTGTCTTTGGCTTGGAATTGGGCAAATTGCATACAATGATAAGGCGATAAATCCGTAAAACTTGCAAGATGAATCTGGACTTTTGCGGTATAGTTTGTCCATGGGGTCGCATCATTTCAAACCAAGGGAGATGTGTAGATCATGGCCAAAATCGTACTGATCGGCGCCAACCACGCCGGAACGGCTGCGGCGAACACTGTCATGGACAACTACGGCGGCAATTCCCTCACCATCTTCGACCGCAACGACAACATCAGCTATCTCGGCTGCGGAACGGCCCTCTGGGTGGGGAGGCAGATCGACAACCCCGACGGGTTGTTCTACAGCTCCAAGGAGGCCTTCGAAAAAAAGGGCGCGACCGTGCACATGGAGACGGCCGTCGAGCGGATCGACTTCGACAAAAAGGTCGTCTACGCCAGGGACAAGTCCGGCCGGTCCGTCGAGGCGGGGTACGACAAGCTGATCCTGGCCACCGGCTCGCTCCCCATCGTGCCCAAGATTCCCGGCGTCGACCTGCCGGGCGTCCAGTACGTCAAGCTCTTTCAGGACGGCCGGAGGATCGACGAGGCTTTGCAGGACGAGAAGGTCAAGACCGTGGCCGTCATCGGCGCGGGCTACATCGGCGTGGAGATCGCCGAGGCGGTGCATCGCCGCGGCAGGAAGACCCTGCTCTTCGAGGCGGCGGACACCTGCCTGCCGACCTACTACGACGAGTGGTTCAGCAAGGACATGGACAAGGTGCTGGCCGACGGCGGCGTGGAGTTGCACTACGGCGAGACGGTTCGGGAGATCAAGGGCGGCGGCAGGGTGGAGGCGATCGTCACGAATAAGGGCGAGTACAAGGTCGACCTCGTCATTATGTCCATCGGCTTCCGGCCCAACACGGAGCTCGGTGGGGACAGGATCCAGACCGGGCCGAACGGCGCCTACCAGGTCAACTTGAAGCAGGAGACCAGCGTGCCGGACGTCTACGCCATCGGCGACTGCGCCACGGTCTTCAGCAACGCCACGCAGCACCCCGCTTACATCGCACTGGCGACCAACGCCGTGCGCAGCGGCGTCGTGGCGGGGCACAACGCCTGCGGCACGCCGCTGGAGTCGGCGGGCGTCCAGGGGTCGAACGGTATCTGCATCTTCGACTACAAGATGGTCTCCACCGGACTCAACCTGGCGGCGGCGCAGAAGGCCGGTTTCGATCCGCTCTACACCGACTTCGAGGATCTGCAGAAGCCCGCCTTCATCAAGGAGGAGAACCACAAGGTCAAGCTGCGCATCGTCTACGACAAGGCCACCCGCCGGGTGCTGGGGGCGCAGATGGCGTCCTATCAGGATATCTCCATGGGCATCCACATGTTCTCGCTCGCCATCGAGGAGGGAGTCACCATCGACAAGCTGAAGCTGCTCGATATCTTCTTCCTGCCCCATTTCAACCAGCCCTACAACTACATTACCATGGCGGCGCTGACGGCGAAATAACGCGGCCCGCGACGCTGCGGGATCGTTTGGCATGACGCGAAAGCCCGGGCCGAAAGCCCGGGCTTTTTGTTTGCGGGAACGGGATTCGGCAAGGAATTTCGGCGAGGCGGATCGACGTCGAAATATTGCATGACAAGGAATCGGGATCCAAGGGAGCGCGCTCTCCTGGCGGGGTGCGGCGGAGCCCCGCAAAGCGAACATGCGCTCGCCGCCGACGGACACGGCGCTTGCAGAATAATATTTGTAGCATTTGTCTATTTACTTAAAATTCATTAGTAAAAGACGCGCGGGAAAGACGGCAAATCCTCCCATGGAGCGAACGGCATGCGGGGCTAAACTCTCATTAAATTAAAACTTACCGCAGAGG
>DAIRUD010000168.1:0-5151 GCA_036803565.1 Synergistaceae bacterium
AGCGCCGCCCAGCGCCGTCGAGGCCCCGGCGCCGATCGCCGCCGCTCCGGCAGCGGAGAAGGCGCCGACGCCGCCGGAGGGCGCCGCCAAGCAGCAACAGCAGCACAAGGCGGGCAGCCGCACGGTGCGCGTCGATATCGGACGGCTGGACAAACTGATGAACCTGGTCGGCGAGCTGGTGATCGGGCGTGCGCGCATCGAGCGCCTGGTGCAGGAGTCCCGCCTCAAGGCGTTCGAGGAGCCGCTGGCGCACCTCGGCCGCATCTCCGGGGATATCCAGGAGCTGGTGACCAAGCTGCGCATGGTCCCCGTCTCGATGGTCTTCGACCGCCTGCCGCGCCTCGTGCGCGACCTCTCGCGCCAGATGGGCAAGGATATCCGCCTGGTCGTCGAGGGGGCGGAGACGGAACTCGACCGGACGGTCATCGATGAGATCGGCGACCCCATGGTCCACCTGCTGCGCAACTCCCTCGACCACGGCATCGAGGGGCCGGACGAGCGCGAGGCGCAGGGCAAGCCCCGCACGGGCACGATCCGCGTCGCCGCCTATCAGGAGGGCAACGGCGTCATCATCGAGGTCAGCGACGACGGCAAGGGCATCAACCCCGAGAAGGTGAAGAAGAAGGCCGTCGAGCGCGGTATCATCACCGAGGAGCAGGCGCAGTCCATGCCCGACGACGAGGCCGTGCAGCTGGTCATGCTCCCCGGCTTCAGCACGGCGGAGAAGGTCACGGACCTCTCCGGCCGCGGCGTGGGGACGGACGCGGTGAAGAACAAGGTCGAGTCCCTGGGCGGCCAGTTCATGATCTACTCGACGTACGGCAAGGGCACGCGGGTGGTGATCCGCCTGCCGCTGACCCTGGCCATCGTGCTGGCGCTGCTGATCAAGGTCGGCGACGAGACCTACGCCATCTCGCTGGAGAACGTCGAGGAGACCCTCCTCGTGGAGAAGCAGGATATCCGCTACGTCCACGGCACCCCCGTGACCACCGTGCGCGGCGAGATCCTGCCCCTGTCGGATCTCGCGGGCATCCTGGGCACGCCCGGGGATCGCGGCGATACGGAGGAGAACCCCGTCGTCGTCGCGCGCGTCGGGCGCGAGCGGACGCGCCTGGGGTTCATCGTCGACGACTTCGTCGGCCAGCAGGAGATCGTCATCAAGCCCCTGGGGAAGCTCCTGCTCAAGGTGAAGGGCATCGCGGGCGCGACCATCCTCGGGGACGGCAACGTGGCCTTGATTTTGGACGCGGGCTCGCTGTAAATTACTTTTCAGGAAAGGCTGTTGGACGCCATGGAGCAGAATTCCGAATACTCGAATATGCATATGGACGCGATCCGGGAGATCGGCAACATCGGCACGGGCAACGCCGCGACCGCCCTGTCGAAGTTGCTGGGGAGGGTCGTGGACATGGACGTTCCCGTGGCCGAGCTCGTTCCCATCTACGAGGTCGCGGCCCACTACGGTTCTCCGGAGACGCCCGTCTGTGCGGTGCTTGTGCGCACGGAGGAGGAGTTCGGGTGCAGCCTCATCTTCATGATCGAAGAGGAGAAGGCCGACCGGCTCGCCGAACTGATCATCCCCATGGACATCTCCGCGATGCCGCCGGAGGAGCAGATGCAGATCCGCGACAGCGCCCTCGCGGAGCAGGGCAACATCATCCTGGGGGCTTTCCTCAACGCGCTGGCGCAGATCACGGGCTGGGTGCTGCCGACGACGACCCCGGCGGTCGCGCGCGACATGCTCGGTTCGATCATGGACCTTGTGGCATCCATGTTCGGCGTCCTCGGGGATTCGGCGATGCTCGTCAAAACGAATCTGAAGGTCGTCGACGTCGAGGACGGCCTGGGGAGCACGGTGATCATGATCCCTGATCCCGGCTCGCTGGAAACTTTGTTCTCCAAACTGGGGGTGCTTTGACCGATGGCACAGCCCATACACGTCGGAATGGCGGACCTTGTCGTATCGCGGCACCCCGCGACCCTCGTCACCCTCGGGCTCGGCTCCTGTATCGGCCTCGTGGTCTACGACCAGGCGACGAAGACGGCGGGCATGGCGCACATCATGCTTCCCGACAGCCGTGACGTGAAGAACCCGCCCAAGCCGGGGAAGTTTGCGGATACGGCGGTACCCCTCCTTTTGGAGGAACTATTAAAATTGGGCGTGAACAAGTCGCAGCTCCGCGCCAAGATGGCGGGGGGCGCGCAGATGTTCACCATGCCCGGCAAGGACAGTGCGATTTTCGCGGTCGGCGCGAGAAACGTCGAAGCGACGCTCAAGATGCTCTCGGCCGAGGGCATTCGCCTCGTCGCCTCGGACACCGGCGGCAACAAGGGCCGCAGCGTGGAGTTCAACACGGAGACGATGAAGTTCGTCGTCAAGACGCTCGGTTCCGGCACGAAGGAGCTTTGAGACGGTGCGGACGCATGGCGCGGCGAAGGGACGGGTGATGCACCCTGGAGATTGAGAAGCTGTGGGAGGCGTACACGCGCTCCCCGGACCCGGCCTTGAAGGAGCAGATCGTCAAGCGCTTCCTGCCCCTGGTGCGCTACGTCGCCTCGCGCATGTCCGTCAAGTTCCCGCCCGGCCTCGACTTCGACGATATCCTCAGTTTCGGGGCGCTGGGCCTGCTCGACGCCGTCGACCGCTTCGAGCCGGATCGCGGCTTCACCTTCCAGACCTTCGCGGTGCCGCGCATTCGCGGCGCGATCCTGGACGAGCTGCGGCGTTTCGACTGGATCTCGCGCAGCGGCCGGGAAAAGCTGCAAAAGTTTGAACGCACGCTCGAGGAGATCGCCAAGACCAACGGCAGCGCCGACGACGCCACCTTGATGAAGGCCATGGATATGGACGAAAAGGCGTACCGCGACCTGCTGGAGATCGCCAGCCGCTCCTATATCGTCTCTCTCGACGACGTCCTCATGTTGGAGGACGGCGATATGCAGCGCGAGGAGACGATCGAGGACGATCAGCCCGGCGCGCTCGACCTGCTCGAGCAGGCCGAGGAGGTCGACCTGGTCGCCGCCTGCCTGAAGAAACTGCCCGAGCGGGAGCAGCTCCTGCTCTCCCTCTATTACTACGAGGGGCTGACCCTGAAGGAGATCGGTCGCGTGCTGGGCGTGACCGAATCGCGCGTTTCCCAGTTGCACGGCCGGGCGCTCTCCCTTTTGCGCGCGGAGATGAAGGCCGCCTCCTGACGCCCGCGCGGGCGGCGGAGGACGGAAAGGAGTCGGTTCGATGGAGGAGAAGGGGTTCGAGGTCAACTTCGGCAAAGAGGGCGTCTTTCTCGTCGTCGCGCCGGACAGCGGCGCTTCCGTCGGGGACGTCGTCTCCTCCCTTCGCGAGCAGGGCGTGGAGAATTACGACGGGACGGCGATCGCCGCCACACTGGCGGAAAAACGCGGCGTCCCGGAGAAGATCGCGCCGCCGCACGAGGAGGAGGCGCGGGAGGCGGATTTTCGCATCCGCATCTCCGAGGACGGCCTGACCTGCGAAATGTGGCTCATCCCTCCCTCCGGCGACGCCCCCTTTCCGACGGTCCAGCAGACCAAGGGTTTCATGAACGCGCGCGGCGTGATCTACGGCCACGACGAGGAGGCCATCCGCTCGATGCTGGAGACGCCGCTGCTGCGGCAGTGGGTCGTCACGGCGCAGGGCACGCCGCCCCAGAACGGGCGGGACGCCAAAATCGACTATAAAATCGACCTGAACGTGCTGAAACCGCGCTCCGTCGGCGACCGCGTGGATATGAAGGAACTGGGGGCGGTGATCAACGTCATCCAGGGGCAGGAGATCGCCGAGAAGATCCCGCCGGTGCAGGGCGTGGAGGGCACGAGCCTGATGGGCAAGCGCATCCCCGCCTACAACGGCAAGGATAAAAACCTTCCGGCGGGCAAGGGGACGGTGCTCTCCGACGACCGCCTGCACCTTTACGCGGAGTACGACGGCAACGTCCTCATCCGGGGCGGCTCCCTCTCCGTCAATCAGGTTTTCGAGGTCAAGGGCGACGTCGACTACGGCGTCGGCAACATCGACTTTATCGGTCCGGTGACCGTCAACGGCAGCATCCGCGAGGGGTTCGAGGTCGCTTCGGGCAGCGAGCTGCTGGTGACCGGCGTCGTGGAGGGCGCCACCGTCTCCTCCAAGGGCGGGATCGTGATCAAGATCGGCATTCGCGGCACCGGCAAGGCGCACGTTACGGCGGACGGCGACATCAGCACGACCTACATCGACCAGGCGAACGTGCGCTCCGGCGGCAACATCGCCGTGGCGGAGGCGATCCTGCACAGCGACGTCTCGGCGCGCGGCGAGGTCGTCGTCCTGGGCAGCAAGAAGGGGCAGATCGTCGGGGGACGGGTCCAGGCGGGCAACGAAATCGTCTGCGAGGTTCTGGGCAGCGAGATGGGGACGAAGACCGAGGTCGCCGTCGGCGAGCTTCCCGAGGCCACCGAGGAGCGCAAACGCTCGCAGGAGAACGTGAAACAGCTCGAGGAACAGATCGCCAAGATCGACGCCAACGTCGAATTCCTCAAGGGGCTGCAGCAAAAGGGCCAGTTGACGCCGGACAAGCAGGAGCTGCTGGCCAAGGTCACCAAGGCCAAATTCCAGGTCAAGGCGCAGCTGGACGCCACCGCGAAGCGCCTGAAGGAACTCGAGCAGGACATGGAGCGGAGCAGGATCGAAGGGCGCGTGCGGGTGAAGAACATCTGCCATCCGGGCGTCGCCGTGACCATTCGCGGCGTCCGTTACCTCGTCCGCGAGCCCCTGCGCTTCGTGCGCTTCGTCTACGAGGAGGGCGAGGTCCGCCTCAAGGCGTTCGAATAAACGGGCGTCCCTGCGGGGACGCCCTTCGCGGCGCGACGCCGGAATGGTACCGATGCGCCGCGCAGGGTCGTTGCGAAGGGAGGGGATCGCAGTGCTTCGTCCGATCGAAAACAGCCTGTCGCTGTACAACGTCGAGCTGAAAGCGAACCAAGTCAAGGATCCCAACGCGCACCAACAGCAGGCGATGCAGCAGGCGGAGATCGGCAAACAGGCCGAGCAGCGGGCGCAGACGGTACAGGCGCTCGAGAAGACCGAGGCCGAGGTGAAGATCCGCGAGCGCAAGGACGGCCGCGGCAACGGCGGCGGAGGCGGCGGAAAACGCCGCCGCG
>DAIRUD010000169.1:0-5131 GCA_036803565.1 Synergistaceae bacterium
GCGATGGGGCGTCTGGGGATCGACCGCCGTATTCGCCCCGGCCTGTACCGGGTGCGTGCCGGACGGGCCGCCGATGTGGCGATGCAGATGCGGGAGGCGGCGCCGCAGGTCGTGCGGGCGCTCCTGTTACCCGGCGCCCTGTTCGAGGATGTCGCCGCCGCATTGGAGCGCGGGGATGGTGCGGCCGCGCTCGAGCGCGCGCTCGGCAGCGCGGAGAACTTTCCCGAGGGATTGCGCCCCCTGCTGCCGGAGACGGCGCGCGACCGCATCGTTTTTCTTGCCCCGGAGACGTACGAATTGGATCCGGGGGAGGAGAGCGCGAACGCGTTCGTCCGCGTCGCCTCCGCGAAGTGGTGGAGCAGGCACGGCGAGCGGATTCCGCCGGGGACGACCAGCGCGGACCTGCGCGCGGACGCCGTCCTGGCCTCCATCGTGCAGAAGGAGGCCAAGGTGGACGGGGAACGTCCGGTGATCGCGGGGGTCTTCAAGAACCGCCTGCGGGAGGATATGCCGCTGCAATCCTGCGCGACGGTCGTGCACGCTTGGCGCTTGCGCGGCGTGCGCATCGCGACGGTGCGCTACGAGGATGTGAAGGTGGATTCCCCGTTCAACACGTATATCCATAGCGGGCTTCCGCCGGAGCATATCGGGATTCCCTCCGAGAGTTCCTGGAACGCGGTACTGGCGCCGGCGAAGACGAAGATGCTCTTCTTCGTCGCGAAACGCGACGGGTCGCATGTGTTCAGCAAGACGTATCGGGAGCATCTGGCGGCGCAGAAAAAGATCCGTGCGGGGGAGTTGTAGCGCGATGGAGATATCGCGCCGCGTTCTGCGCGTTCCGCGGGAGAGGATCTGGTATTTGAGCTGGACGCTCGACTCCTACGAGGGAATCGGTTTTCTGCGGACGGACGACGCGGCGCAGGGCATTGTGTCGGTCCTCTGCCCGCCCGAGCAGGCGGCGGAGCTGGATCGCCTGCTGGAAGCCCTGTCCGGCGAGGGATTTCCCCTCGAACGGCTGGAAGAGGGGGTGCCGGAAGGCACATGACGAGAGATGGAGGATATTCCTGATGCAGCCATCCATACTGTCCGATATCGCCGCACGCGTCGCAGACGCCGCGCGGCGCGCGGATTACGCCGATATCTATATGCAGGCGGGCGCGTCGCACGCCGTCCTCTTCGAGGACGGCCGCATGGACACGCTCTCCTCCTCCCGCAGCGACGGGACGGGAGCGCGCGTGGTGCAGGGCGACCACACCGCCTATGCGCATGCGCCGGGCGTCGACGCCGTCTCCGTGGAGCGGACGCTGGGGGATGCCGCGGCGCTCTCCGGCGTTTCCTTCGGCCCGGCGGGGCCGGCGTGTGCGGAGTCGCTTCTCGAACCATTGGCGGCGGTGCCGACGCTGGACGTCGGGTTTTTCCACGATCTGGACCGCGCCTTGCGCGCGGAGTGCGGTTGCCTGCGGCAGCTGACCCTGCGCTACCGCACGTCCCGTAAAGCGATTCTCATCGTGCGGGGGGACGGTTCGATCGTGCGCGACGAGCGGGCCTACACCACCTTTGCCGCACAGGTCGTCCTGGAGCGGGACGGGGTGTTGGAGACGGGCTACGAGGCGCGCTCCTTTCTCGCCGGGGCGGACGACTTCTGGTCCCTTCGCGACGCTTGCACCGCCGAGGATATCGCCCGCCGCGCCCTGGCCCGCGCGCTGCTGATGCTGGATGCCGTGCCCTGTCCGGCGGGCGCGATGACCGTCGTGCTCGACGGCACCGCGGGCGGGACGATGGTTCACGAGGCCTGCGGGCACGGTTTGGAGGCGGATATCGTGCAGAAGGATTATTCCGTGTACCGGGACAGGATCGGCCAGACGGTCGCCGATCCCCGGGTGACGATCGTCGACGACGCGACGCTTCCGTCCCTGTACGGCTCGTACGCCTACGACGACGAGGGGACGCCCGCGCAGCGCACCGTTCTGGTCGAAAACGGCGTGTTGAAGGCATATCTGACCGACACGCTCTCGGCGCGCACGGGGGGCATCCCGCAGACGGGAAACGGCCGCCGGGAGTCGTATCAGCACATTCCGGTCCCGCGCATGAGCAACACCTTCATCGCGCCGGGAACGACGCCGGACGGGGAGCTGCTGGCACAGGTGCGCAGCGGCCTGCTCGTCCGCAAGATGGGGGGCGGTGAAGTGGACCCGACGTCCGGGGATTTCGTGTTCCACGTGTCCGAGGGGTATCTCGTCGAGGACGGGCGGATCGGGCCGCCGGTCCGGGGCGCCACGCTGACCGGCAACGGGCCGGAGGCCCTGTGCGACATCGTCGGGGTCGGCAGCGAGCTGCATTTCGATCCAGGAACCTGCGGCAAGTCCGGGCAGGGCGTCCCCGTGAGCGATGCGCAGCCGACGCTCGTCATCCGCAGCCTGGTCGTCGGCGGGAGCGACTCCGGCGATGGCCGTTAAGTTTTCCCGGGCGGCGAGGTCCGGACGCTCGCCGTCGCGGTCGACGAAAGCGGTGAAACGGAGCGCCAAGGCCGATTCGCGAAGGACGCTGCGGGATATTTTCTCGCTGCCCAGCTTCGACATCGCCGCGCTGCGGACGAAGAGCCGGATCGCCGTAACGGTGCTGGCTTGGTTGCTGCTCGTGGCCGACGTCTTCCTGGTCGCCAGCCTCTTCACCAGCTGGACCGGCGTCATCGGCCAATCGGCGCGCGCCGCGCTGCTCTCCCGGTTCGGCGGGGGCGTGCTCATCGTGCTCTGCTACCTCGGCTATATCTGCGTCTCGATCGTCTCCGGCAAGGGCATTCCCCAACCGGTCCGGCAGACGGTCGGCACGTTTTTCTTCTACGTCTGTATCGCGCTGACGCTCGGTCTTTTCGAGCTCGCATCGCCCGGCTTCTTCTCGTCCCGCCTGCTCTTTCCCGGGTCCGTCGGCCGGGATATCGCCCTTTGGTGCTATCGCAACATCGGCCCTCTGGGCACGTCGCTCGCCGGAATCTGCATGGTGGCCTGCACGCTTGCCTGTTTCGGATTCACGATGCCCTTTCCCCCCGCCTTCGGCACCCTGGCGCGTGTGTTGGCCGAGAGGGCGGAGCGGAAGCGGGGCGCGCACGAGAGGGACCCCCTCGCCGCGCCCGCCGACCTCGACGACGATTGGGGGGACGATGTGCGACTCGATAGCGATTCGCCGCCGCCGCCGGACGACGAGGATGAGGACGAGGATTTCGCGGATGTTCCCGACAGCGATATCACGTATGCGGTCGATTCGATGGATCTGCCCTCCCCGGTGGAGGTCGTCACGGTGGACGAATTGGGTGCGGGCGAGGACGCTGCCGCGCCGATGGGACAGTTCCCGCCGCCCGCCGAAGTTTACGGGCCGCCGCAGGACGACAGCGACGGCATCTCGATCGAGATGGCGCGTCCGTGGGGCGAGCGCATCATCGACTCGCTGGCGCAGTTCGGCATCGAGGCCGAGTTGGCCGATATCCTGCTCGGCCCCACCGTCATCCAGTTCCGCATTCAGCCGCTTCCGGGCGTCAAGGTGAACAAGATCGTCGCGCTGGCCAACGATCTGGCGATGGCGCTGGCGGTGTCGAGCCTGCGCGTGGAGGCGCCGATCCCCGGTCATCCCTACGTCGGCATCGAGATCCCCAACCCCAAGCGTCGGGGCATCACCCTCCGCTCCCTTGTGGAGGAGGACGCGTATCAGGACACCGACAAGAGCCTGCCGCTGCCGATGGGGGTCACGATCAACGGCGATCCGCTGATCGTCGGCCTGGAGGAGTTGCCGCACCTGCTCGTGGCGGGGACGACGGGGTCGGGTAAGAGCGTGTTCGTCAACGGCTGCATCGTCGGCCTCTGTTCCATGCGCAGGCCGGACGAGCTGAAGATGGTGCTGGTGGACCCTAAGCGGGTCGAGATGGCGGTGTACGAAAAATTGCCGCACATCCTGACCCCGCCCGTGACCGATCCGAAAAAAGCGGTGCACGTTCTCGGCTGGGCGGTTCGGGAGATGGAGCGGCGCTACACGCTCTTCGCCGAGTCGCGCGTGCGCAATCTGGCGTCCTACAACGAGATCGTGCTGCCGAAGGACCGCCTGCCGCATATCGTCATCGTGGTGGACGAGCTGGCCGACCTGATGATGACCGCGGCCAAGGAGGTCGAGGAGTATATCTGCCGCCTGGCGCAGATGGCCCGCGCCACCGGCATTCACCTCATGCTGGCGACGCAGCGGCCGTCGGTCAACGTCATCACCGGCCTGATCAAGGCCAACGTCCCGGCGCGCGTCGCCTTCACGCTGCCCTCGATGATGGACTCGCGCACGATCATCGACACCGGCGGCGCGGAAAAGCTGCTGGGCAAGGGCGACATGCTCTTCCTCTCCACGCAGAATCCCAAGCCGGTGCGTGTGCAGTCCCCGTGGATCGACGAGCGGGCCATCGCCCGCTGGCTCGATTACCTCATCCATATGTTCGGGGAGCCGGATTATACCGATATCGAAAGCCAGGGCGAGGCGCCGACGGGCTTCGAGGACGGCGATGGGTTCGACGACGCGCTGCTGGGCGAGGCCATCCACGTCGTGGTGACCAGCGGTATGGCGTCCGCCAGCGGCTTGCAACGCCGCCTGCGCGTCGGGTTCACGCGCGCGGGGCGCCTGGTGGACATGATGGAACGGGCGGGCATCGTCGGCCCCGCCGACGGCTCGCGACCCCGCGAGATCCTCGTCGACGAGGAGGAGGCGGAGGAGATCATGGCCCGCCTCGGCATTTCGGGATAATGTGCGGGGGGGAACTCCGCATCGTCGACCGCAACGTCTCCCTCGCGCCTTGCCCGGTGCCGACGGGTACGGCGGCGCGACGGGCGACGTTGTTCGTCCTCGGAGGGAGAAAACCGGAGCGCGCGTGGCTCGCCGACTTCGCCTCGCGGAACGCGGAGGAGGTCTGGGCGGTGGATGCCGGGGCGGCGGCGTGCCGTTCCGTTTCCATCGCGCCCGACGCCGTTATCGGCGATATGGACAGCGCGGATTCCGCCGATTGGGATTGGGCGCTCGCCTGCGGAGCGCGGGAGTTTCGCCATCCCGCCGATAAGGACCGCACCGATTTTCAGCTTGCGCTCGATCTCTGGAAGCAGGGGCCGAC
>DAIRUD010000170.1:0-5111 GCA_036803565.1 Synergistaceae bacterium
GTCGGCGGGCAGCCTCAACCTCCCCTATTCGATCTTGCTCCGGGTGGGGTTTACCAAGCCTGCGGGTCGCCCCGCAGCTGGTGAGCTCTTACCTCACCTTTTCACCCTTACTGTCAGACAGCGGTTTGTTTTCTGTGGCACTTTCCTTAGGTTCGCACCCACAGGAATTTCTCCTGCACCCTGCCCTGCGGAGCCCGGACTTTCCTCCATCGGCAATGCCGACAGCGACTGGATGAGATACTTCCGGGAGGGATTTTACCATAAATAGCCCCCGCATCATTTCCACCTTGCGGAAATTACGTGTAAATTGCGGAAAAATTTCCGAAAACGGAAGAAATTATGATATCATACTCTGCTGTTGAGATATAGAGAGGTGACCTTCGTGCACGACGCTTCAAAGATACGCAACGTGGCAATCATCGCCCACATCGACCACGGCAAGACGACGCTGATCGACTCCATCTTCCGCGCCACCCAGACCTTCCGCGAGCACGCACACGTCGAGGAACGCGTGATGGACGGCCTATCCCTCGAACGGGAACGGGGCATCACCATCAAGGCGAAACACTGTTCGGTGGACTGGAACGGCTACCGTATCAACATCGTGGATACGCCGGGCCACGCGGACTTCTCCGGAGAGGTCGAACGGGTGCTCGCCACCGTCGACTCCGTCCTCCTCCTGGTGGACGCCAACGAGGGCCCCATGCCCCAGACACGGTACGTGCTCATGCGCGCCCTCAAGCTCGGCCTGCGCCCGATCGTCGTCGTCAACAAGGTGGACCGGCCCAACGCGACGCCGGACATCGCCCTGGACAAGACGTTCGACCTGTTCATCGAACTCGGCGCGTCGGACGCGCAGTGCGAGTTTCCCGTGTTGTACGGCTCCGGCCTCGACGGCTGGATGGTGCGCGACGCGACGGGCATCGAGGACGGCGCGGGCAAGGGAATGCAGGAACTGTTCGAGACGATCGTTTCGTTCGTCCCCCCGCCGCGGGTCGAGGAGGACAAGCCCTTCCTCATGCAGGTCAGCACCCTGACCTGGAGCGACTACCTGGGGCGCATCTCCGGCGGGCGCATCATCAGCGGAACCCTCCGCAAAAACGCCCCGATGCTCGTAACGCATACGAAGTGGAGCGATTACGACCAGAAGGATTTCGACGTGCTCTCCCGCAACAACACCTCCTGCGCGCATATCTTCGTGACGGACGGACTGGAGCGCCGCGAGGTCGACGAGGTAGGGGCCGGTGAGATCATCTGGTTCTCCGGCCCCGACGAGATCACGCTCGGCGACACCGTTTCGGATCCCGCGTACGACGGGGCGCCCCTGAAACCGCTCGACATCGAGGAACCGACCGTCTCGATGTTCTTCCTCGTCAATACGAGTCCCTTCGCGGGCGAGGACGGCAACGCCGTCACGCTGCGCCAGATCAAGGCGCGCCTCGAGCGCGAGACGCGCATCGACCCCGCGTTGCGCATGGAGGACATCGGTCGTCCCGACGGCGTGAAGGTCTCGGGCCGCGGCGAACTGCACCTCGGCATCCTCATCGAGGAGATGCGGCGCGAGGGCATGGAGTTCTGCGTCTCCCGCCCCGAGGTCATCACCCAGGTGGGCCCGAACGGCGCGACGCTGGAACCGATGGAGGAACTGATCATCGACGTCCCGGAGGAATATCAGGGCGCCGTCATCCAGAAGATCGCGGCACGCAAGGGCGAGCTGCTGGGCATGGAGAACGGTGGCACCGGCACGCTGCGCCTGACCTTCCGCATCCCCACGCGCGGCCTGATCGGTTACCGGGGCGAGTTTCTCACCGACACGCGGGGACTCGGCATCCTGGCCTCCCGCTTCGTCGGCTACGGCCCCTGGGCGGGCGATGTCGTCTCCCGCTCGCGCGGCTCCATGGTCAGCATGGACGCGGGGCTGGCGACGAGCTACAGCCTGGAGAACCTGCAGGAGCGCGGCACCCTCTTCCTCAGCCCCGGCGACAAGGTCTACTGCGGCATGGTCGTGGGCGAAAGCGCGCGGCCCAAGGACCTTCCCTGCAATCCGGCGAAACGCAAGCAGCAGACGAACCACCGCTCGGCCACCAAGGACGCGACCGTCGTCCTCGACGTGCCGCGGGAGATGACCGTCGAATCCTCCCTCGAGTGGATCGACGACGACGAACTCGTCGAGATCACCCCGAAATCGGTGCGCATCCGCAAGAGCATCCTCGACCCGAACGAGCGGAAAAAAGCGGAGAGCAGGGCGACGGCGGCGTAAGCGAGACGTCCCCGAACATACGGTGTGCTATGGTGTGCTATAATGGGTTCGACCTTCTACCCGGACCGTCGCGTCTTGGAGAAAGCGGCGTCGGCCTGAGTTGAAGGATTTTCTTTGTAGGAGTGAAGAACATTGATCGACAAGGACTTGAAACAGCAGGTGATCGAGCAGTACAAGACCCACGGGGCAGACACGGGCTCGCCCGAGGTGCAGATCGCGATCCTGACGACGCGCATCCGCCAGCTTACCGAGCACATGAAGATCCACAAAAAGGACTTCCACTCCCGCCGCGGGCTGCTGATCATGGTCGGCAAACGGCGCAAGCTCCTCCAGTACCTCCGCAACAAGGACTTCACGCGCTACCAGAAGCTGATCCAGGGGCTGGGCCTGCGCCACTGATCCCACCCGTACGTTTGCAATGATTGGCGACAACGGACAAAAGCGGAGCCGAGCGGCTCCGCTTTTGCCTTTCGGCCTTGCCCGGCGACGACGATCCGAAGCGGCCGGGAAGATGCGCAATCTTCACTTTTTGCCGCGATGTTTGCACGTCGATGTGATATGATTCCAAGGCTAACAATAGAAGATGGAGGAGGAAAAAGAAAAACATGGCTGAGACGTTTCGCCTGGATGTAGGAGGGAAAACCCTCTCATTCGAAACAGGCCGCATGGCCAAGCAAGCCAACGCGTCCATCGTGGCGCAATGCGGCGAGACGATGGTGCTCGTCACGAGCACGATGACCGACAAACCGAGAGAGGGACTGGATTTCTTCCCGCTCCTGGTCGACTACGAAGAGCGCTTCTACTCCGCCGGAAAGATTCCCGGCGGTTTCATCAAGCGGGAGGGACGCCCTTCCGAAACCGCGATCCTCACCGCGCGGGTCATAGACCGCTCCATCCGCTCCCTTTTCCCCGAGTACATGCGGCACGACGTCCACGTGGTCAGCACGGTCCTCTCCGTGGACCAGGTGCACGCGCCCAACATCGTCGCCATCAATGCGGCCTCCGCGGCCCTGGCGATCTCGGACATTCCCTGGAACGGCCCGATCGGCGCGGTCAAGATCGGCTACGTGGACGAGGCTTTCGTCGTCAACCCGACGGAGCAGGAGCTGGAGAACAGCAAGCTCGACCTGGTCGTCGCCGGGCACCGCGGCGGCATCACGATGGTCGAGGCGGGCGCGAACGAGGTCTCCGAATCCCTGCTCATCGACGCGCTGGAACTGGCGCAGAAGGAGATCGTGCGCATCGTCGACTTCATCGCGCAGATGCGCGAAAAGGTCGGCAAGGCGAAGATGTCCCTTCCCGATCCCGTCCGGATCGAGGAGATCGACGAGTGGGCGTGGCGGGAGGCCGGGGACGACATGTACCGCGCCATCCAGATCCACGACAAGAAGGAGCGCGCGGCGGCGGTCGCGGCGATTTCCGCGAAGGTCGCGGAGCATTTCGCCGAGACGCACCCGGAGGCCGGAGGCTACATTGCGGGCCTCATGGACGAAATGACGAAAAAGACCGTGCGCAAGCTGATCCTCGACGACAAGAAGCGCGTCGACGGCCGCGAGATGGACCAGATCCGGCCGATCACCTGCGAGGTCGGCGTCCTCCCCCGCACGCACGGCTCCGCCCTCTTCACCCGGGGCGAGACGCAGGCGCTGGCGGTCACGACACTGGGCATGGTCGGCACCGACGACCAGATGCTCGACGGCCTCAAGTGGGACGAGCCGTCGAAGAACTTCATCCTGCACTACAACTTCCCGCCCTACTCCGTCGGCGAAGTGCGCCCGATGCGCGGCCCCGGTCGGCGCGAGATCGGGCACGGCGCTCTGGCCGAGCGCGCGCTGCGCGTCATGATGCCCGCGCAGGACGATTTCCCCTACGTCGTGCGCATGGTCTCGGATATCCTCGAGTCGAACGGCTCCAGCTCCATGGCCAGCGTGTGCGGCGGCAGCCTTTCGATGATGGACGCCGGCGTGCCGATCAAAAAACCGGTGGCGGGCGTCGCGATGGGACTGGTCGCGGACAACGGGAAATTCGGCATTCTGACCGATATCCAGGGCCTCGAGGACCACTACGGCGATATGGATTTCAAGGTGACGGGGACGCGCGACGGCGTCACCGCCCTGCAGATGGACAACAAGGCGGGCGGCATCACGCGCGAGGTGCTCGAGCAGGCGCTCGGACAGGCGCGCAAAGGCCGCCTGGAGATCCTCGACAAGATGCAGGCGGTCATGCCCGGCCCGCGCCCCGAAATCTCGCCGAACGCGCCCCGCATCCTCACCCTCATGGTCGATCCGGAAAAGATCCGCGAGATCATCGGCCCCGGCGGCAAGACCATCCGCGGCATCGTCGCCCAAACGGGGGCGAAGATCGACGTCGAGGACGACGGCCGGGTATATATCTCGGCGATGGAGGCGGACGCGGCGGAGGCCGCCCGCCGCATCATCGACGACCTCACGCGCGAGGTCAAGGCGGGAGAGATGTTCGTAGGACACGTCACGCGTCTGCTGAACTTCGGCGCGTTCATCGAGATCCTGCCCGGCAAGGAGGGCCTCCTCCACGTGAGCGAGATCAGCACGCATCACATCCCCAAGATCGAGGACGCCGTCAGCGTCGGCGATACGGTGATGGTCGTCGTCAAGGAAATCGACGACATGAACCGCATCAACCTCTCGCGCAAGCGCCTGCTGGAGCAGAAGGCGGCCATCGAGGCCGACCCGGTGCTGGCGGCGCAGCTGCCGCAGGAGATGGAGCGCGAGGAAAAATACGCCACGTTCCCCAAGAGCGAGGGCCCGCCCCGGCGCGACTCCCGCCCCGGCGGCGACAGAAACGGCGACCGGCCGCGCGGCAACCGCGACCG
>DAIRUD010000171.1:0-5099 GCA_036803565.1 Synergistaceae bacterium
CGGAGACGGTCATGCGCGGGCCGACGGCGAGGCCTTCCTTGATGGCTTCGCGGACCCCGGCATCCGCGCCGCCGCAGTCGCGAACCGTCGTAAACCCCTGGTAAAGCGTATCCTCCAGAATTTTGAACGCTTTCATATAACGCATGCCGGGGTAGTAGATCCTGGATTTTTCCACAGAATTGTTCTGATAACTGGTCGCGTGGATGTGGGCGTCGATCAGGCCCGGCATGAGCGTCATGCCCCGGCAGTCGATCTTCTCCTCGGCGCGTTTCGATTGCGGGCAAGGGCCTTCGCCGATTTCTTCGATCCGCCCTCCCGCGACAAGGACCCACGCGGGGGCAACCGGCTCTCTACCCGTGCAATCCAAAAGCGTCGCATTATAGAATAAGATCATTCCGCATGCCTCCTCTTTCCTGAAGAATTATTTCGCAATAACGGAAAATATCCTTGCGCGTTTCGAGCAAGGCGGCCTGTGGTGTGAATTTTCAGATCTATTCGTGAGCTTAACGGCAGGGTATCTCAGGGCGTAATATTTGTCAAATACTTGAATGTGGATGGTTAACATAATATAGTGCTTATGATGAAAATCGCAACTGGAGGTGTGCCTTTGGACTTCCGCGAGCTCAAGTATCTGCTCCTTGTCGCCAAGACGAAAAACATCACACGAGCCGCCGAGCTTCTGCATATCTCGCAGCCCTCTCTGAGCCAATTCATTCGCAAGGTTGAACGGGATATGGGCTGCGAACTTTTTCGCCGTTCTTCGCGCGGCCTCGAGGCAACGCCGGCGGGGGAGGAATATATCCGCAGCGCCAAGGAGATTCTGATGCGCCGGGAGGAGTTGCGGCAGCGGATCGATGACCTGTCCCACATGCGCCGGGGGAAGCTGACGTTGGGCATCACGACGCAGCGAGGAGGCTATATCGTGCCCGACGTCGTGTCCGTTTTCAAGCGAAAACACCCCGGTATCGAACTGAAAATCCGCGAACGCCTTTCGACCGACGAACTCGAGGAAATGGCGCTGGAGGGGGAGTGCGATATCTTCATCTCCAGTTTGCCGCTGAAACATTCCGAGCTGCACTGCCGCGTTCTGATGGACGATTGCATCTACTTGGTGTTGCCGCCGTCGTTTCCGCTACCGCACGCCGTTTTTTCCTGTACCCCCGAGGAGAAGCTCGACTTCATCCGGTCATTGCGTGACGAAGATTTTATCGTTCCGCCGCAAAAAATGAAATTGGGGCGGCTGGTCCGGTCGCTTTTCGTTCTGCTGGGTTTCGAGCCGCGTGTGATGCTCGAGACCCACAGCGTGGATACCGCACAATATATCGTACTGGGCGGTTCC
Organism: Synergistaceae bacterium; assembly: GCA_036803565.1. Taxonomy (GTDB): domain Bacteria; phylum Synergistota; class Synergistia; order Synergistales; family Synergistaceae; genus DAIRUD01. The sequence continues at coordinate 1,340 of DAIRUD010000171.1, forward strand.
GGAATCACGTTCGCCTTTCGGTCGGTCTTTCTCGATTACCGTATGCGGGAGAAGCCGATCTACATACCCATCGACGATCCCCGGTTCAAGATGCAGTTGGGGCCGGTTTTTCCCATCGCGGTTCGGTGAGCGGGGTGGCGAATATTTTTTTCGAGGAAATGCGCGGCATCTTGCGGGAAAAGATGGAGGCCCGCAACGGCGAGTACGGTCTGCCGCGTTCTTGATCGGAACCCGGATGCGGTCGATATTTGTCTCGCGGTGAGGGTGGATGGCGTGGTAAAAAGACAGCGCGTTGCCGATGCGAAAATGAAAAAACAAGCGGCTGGTTCGTTATCTCCAGCCGCTCATGTGTAATTCCGTTTCCAGATCAAATCGATTATTTAATGCAGGTCTTCCTCAGCTACCCTTGGCAACGCTCCTTTCTGATGGAGGCGAGGCATGCCGTCGTGCCAAGCCCCGGCCCCCTCGACGAGGGGGCTGTCGGCAGAGCCGACTGGGAGAGTGCTACCACGTGCCCAATCATCATGAGCGATTGGATTTATAACTGGAATAAACCCGGAATGACGCAGTTGCCGTTTTACCGGTTGCGCACGATCAATGCGACGCCCTGCCCGCCGCCGATGCAGGCGCTCGCCATGCCCAGTTCCTTGCCGGTGCGCTTCAGGCTGTGGATGAGCGTGGTGAGGATCTTCGCGCCGCTGGCGCCGATCGGGTGTCCGAGGGCGATCGCGCCGCCGCAGACGTTCAGCCTGTCCATATCGAAGGGCAGCATGCGTCGGCAGGCGATGACCTGCGCCGCGAAGGCCTCGTTGATCTCGATCAGGTCCATGTCGCCGATCGCCATCCCGGCCTTCGCCAACGCTTTTTGCATGGAATACACCGGTGCGATGGGGAATTTTTCCGCCTCCAGCGAGGTGACGGCGTAGGCGACGACCTCCGCGATCGGCCGCAGGCCTTGGGCCTTCGCCCAATCCGCGTCGGCCACGGCCAGCGCGGCGGCCGCGTCGCAGAGCGCCGAACTGGAGCCGGCCGTGATGGTCCCCCCCTCTTTGGCGAAGATGGCGGGGAGTTTGCCGAGGGATTCCATGGTCGTGTCCTTGCGCGGTATCTCGTCGGTGTCGTAGGCGACCTCGCCCTTTTTCCTGTCCTTGATGACGACGGAGACGATTTCGTCCTTGAAGTATCCGTTTTCGACCGCCTCGACGGCTTTCCTGTGGCTCTCGTATGCGTATTCGTCCTGCTCCTGCCGGGAGATGGAGAACTCCTTGACCACGCCCTGCTCGGTGAGCTCGCCCATGAGCTTGCCGGTCATCGGGTCGAGGAAACCGTCGGCGTGCAGGACGTCGAGCGCCTTTTGTTCGCCCATGCGGAATCCCCAGCGCGCCGCCGGGAGGATATAGGGGACGTTGCTGGCGGACTCCATACCGCCCGCCAGCACGACGTGCGCATCGTCGAGCCGGATCTTGTCCGCGGCCAGCATGACCGTGCGCAGGCCGGAACCGCAGCGGACGTTGAGGGTGAAGGCCGGCGTCGTCATGGGGATGCCCGCCTTGTACATGGCGAAACGCGCCGGGTTCGAGCCGACGCCCGCCTGCCAGCCGTTGCCCATGATCACCTCGGCCACGTCCGCCCCGGCGGCGCCGGAACGCGCCAGGGCCTCCCGCAGCGCTTCCGCGCCGAGGTCGGTCGCCGACTTCTTCTGGAACTGTCCGCCGAACTTGCCTCCGGCGGTTCTGCATGCGCTGAGGATGACGGGTTTGCCCATCCTACGCCGCCTCCAATCCCTTCATCGGCATGAGCGGTTCGGCGACCGCGAACTCCGCGTCGGTGTGCGCCTCGATATCCTCCAGGGAGACCTCCGGGGCGATCTCGATCAGGGTCATCTTCCCGTTGCGGAACTCGAACACGGCGAACTCCGTGACGATCATCGTGATGACGCCGACGGCGGTGAGGGGCAGTTTGCACTTTTTGAGGATTTTCGACTCGCCCTTTTTCGTCACGTGCGTCGACGCGATATAGACGCGCTTCGCCCCCACCACCAGGTCCATCGCGCCGCCCATGCCGGGGACGCTCTTGCCGGGGACCATCCAGTTGGCGAGGTCGCCGTTCTGGTCGACCTCCAGCGCGCCCAAGACCGTCGCGTCCACGTGTCCGCCGCGGATGAGCCCGAAGCTGGTGTCGCTGGCGAAGAAGCTGCCGCCGGGCAGCAGGGAGATGATGCGCCCGCCCGCGCCGATGCACTTCAGATCCGGAACCGCCGGTGTGGGGCCGACGCCGATGGCGCCGTTCTCCGCCTGGAAGATAACCTGGATGCCCTCGGGGATATAATCGGAGACCAGGGTGGGGATGCCGATCCCGAGGTTGACGACGTCTCCTTCGCCGAACTCCAGCGCGATGCGCTTGGCGATGCGCTGCTTGACGACCGCTTCATCAAGTTCTGGAAGCATAGTAGGATCCTCCTTTCACCACCAGCAAGTCCACGAGAATGCCCTGCGTGACGATCGCGTTGGGGTCGAGTTCGCCCACGTCGACGACGGCGTCGACCTCGGCGATGACGATATCGGCGGCCGTCGCCATGGCCGGGTTGAAGTTCTGGTTGGTGCCGCGATAGACGAGGTTGCCCCGCCGGTCCGCCTTGTAGGCGCGGACGAGGGCCACGTCCGCCCGCATCGGCAGTTCGAGGATGTACTTCTTGCCGCCGACCTCCAGCACCTGCTTGCCCTCCTCGACGATCGTCCCCACGCCGGTGGGCGTCAGGAAGCCGCCGAGGCCGTAGCCCGCGGCCCGGATCTTTTCGACGAACGTGCCCTGGGGGTAGAGTTCCAGCTCCATCTTGCCGGAGTGGTAGAATTCCCCCGTCTTTTTGTTCAGGCCCACGTGGGAGGCGACGACCTTCTTCACCCGGCCCTGCGTGACGAGCTGGCCGTGCCCGACGTTTTCGTACGCCGTGTCGTTGGAAATCATGGTCAGTTGGTCCGTACCCGCCTCGAGCAGCGCGTCGATCAGCGTGTAGGGGATGCCGCCGTAATTGAAGCCCCCGACCATGATCGTGTCGCCGGTCTTGACGTGGCTCACCGCCTCCCTGGCGGATACGACGGGTTTGATGACGCTGCGTTTCAGTTTCATGGTTCCGCCCTCCTTATGCCGGTTGTGCTTTTGTGCCGAAACTCTTTTGCAGGAAGAAGATGCCCGCGACGATCGCGGCGCCGAGCACGTTGCTCGGGATCGTCGGCCAGATGATCAGAAAGGGAACCGCGAAGAGCGCGAGGCGCTCGACCGGGTTCAGGTCCTTCACCAGGAAGCCCTGCACGGCGGAGGACAGGCCGATCATGCCGATCAACGCCGTTATTACCCCGACCGCCATCAAGCCGCCTTTCGCGGCGGTGACCATGGCCTCGCTCCCTGTGGCCGCGAGCACCTTGGCCGCGATATCCGCAAATCCGTCCGTGTTGAACATCAGATACGGGTTGTAGACGAACATGTACGGTACCACGAAGCCCGCCGCCGCCGTGGCGAGGGCGGTGAACCCCGTCCTGAGGGGATCGGAACGGGCGATCCCCGCCGCCGCGTACGTCGCCAGCGCGACCGGCGGCGTGACGTCGGCCAGAACGCCGAAGTACAGGCAGAACAGGTGCGCCGCCTGCATCGTGATGCCCATTTCGGCGAGTGCCGGCGCCGCCAACGTCGAGGTGATGATGTACTGTGCCGTCGTCGGGACGCCCATGCCGAGGATGATCGAGCCGATCATCGTCCAGAAGAG
>DAIRUD010000172.1:0-5099 GCA_036803565.1 Synergistaceae bacterium
ATGGCGGCCGCCGATATCGCCTCCACGGCGCGGATGTCCGAGCCCATCTGCGCTTCCAGCTCTTGCGCGCTCTCGAAGCGGATCTCGTCCCGTATGTGGCGAAGAATCAGGACAAGGATGGTGCGATCGTACAGGTTGCCTTGGTAACCGAGCAGGTTGACCTCGAAGCGCCGATCGGGGACGTCGCGGAAGGTCGGGTTGTATCCGACGTTCGCCGCGCCGCCGTACCAGTCGTCGTCGACACGTACGAGCGTGGCGTAGACGCCGCAGCGCAAATCCACCTTCTCCGGCGGGATGGCGAGGTTGGCGGTGGGGAACCCCAGCCGCCTCCCGCGCGCATTGCCATGGACCACGCGGCTTTTGCAGAAAAAGGGATACCCCAGCAAATCGGCGGCGAAACCCATATCGCCGCGCGCGACGGCCTCCCGGACGGTGGAACTGCATATGGGCACGCCGCCCTCCGTCGTCTGAATCGGGATCACGTCGACCGACCACCCCCTGCGGCGGCATTCCGCGGACAGGATGTCGGGCGTACCGGCTCGATCCTTTCCGAAACGAAAGTCGTCGCCGACGGCGATCCCGTCCACACCGAAGGCCTCGCCGATGTAGTCCAGAAAAGCGGCGGGCTTCATACCGGCGATGCGCGGGCCGAAGTCGATCCGCCGCACGGCCGGGACGGAGAAATACGTTTCGAGTATCGCTTGTTCGTCGGAGGTGAAAAGGGTCTTGACGCCCTTGAAGGAAAGCAGGCTTCCGGGACGCCGGTCGAAGGTGACGATCCCCCATGACTTCCCCGTTTCCCGCGCACGATCCGCCGCCGTTCGCAACAACGCCTGATGTCCCAGGTGGAAGCCGTCGAAGGCGCCGATGGCGGCGATCATCTCGATTGCCCCCCGGGGGGCGATACAAGAAATATATTCGTCTCCGGCTCCAGCAGGACGGGATTATGATCGAAGCGCAGCTGCGCGACCGAGCAAAGCGTATCGGCGGAAAACAACGCGCGGTCGTCCGGACAGCGTTGCCCGAACGAAAAACGCTTCATCCCGTTAAACGGTATTTTCCGTCCGTTGCCCATGTGCGCGCCCTGCTCGTCCGTGAGCGCGTATGCGGGGAGAAAGGCCGATATCGAGGAGGGGCGGAGCAGGTGCGCCTCGCAAGCCTCCACGTTCGAAAGATCGGCATCCGGGGCAAATGCGTCGTTGACGGCAAAGGGGCCGATGCGCTCGCGGCGAAGTGCGGCGACATGCGCGCCGCAACCCAGCTTGCGCCCGATATCCCGGGCGATGCTGCGCACATACGTCCCCTTGCCGCAGTGGATGCGCAGGGTCAGTCGGCCCTCGACGAGCGGCGCGGTCCGTTCGATCCGCTCCACGAAAACCGGCCGGGGACTGACCTCCGGCTTGCCGCCCTCGCGAAAGAGCGCATGCGCCCGTCGGCCGCCCACATGCACGGCGGAGACATCCGGCGGGACCTGCATCCGCCAGCCGAGAAAAGCGGGCAACGCCTCGTCGGCATCCGCTTCCCGCAGGGAGGAATAATCCGCTTGCGCGACCGCTTCCCCGGTCGCGTCGCAGGTCGTCGTCTCCGTTCCGAGCTGGAACGTGGCGAGGTAGACCTTCGGCATCTGCATGATGAGGTTGCTCAGGCGGGTCGCGCCGCCGACGAGCAGGACGAGGAGTCCGCTGGCCGAGGAATCGAGCGTCCCGCCGTGCCCGATTTTGACATCGCGTCCGAAAAATCGGCGAAACAGCTCGACGCAGCGGGTGCTGCGGACGCCGAGCGGTTTATCGATCGGAAGAATCGCCGGTTCCCGCATATCGTTCCATTTCTCTGCGCAGTGCGGCGATCGCCTCGGACAGCCCCGTGCGGATCGTGCAGCCGGAGGCCAATTCGTGCCCGCCGCCGCCGAATTTCGCGGCGACCGTCCGCGCGCTGAGCGGCGGCCTGCTCCGCAGGCTGACGCGGACTCCGTCCTCGGATTCGCTGCAGAGCGCCGCGAGCCGCACGCCGCGGATGCGCAGCAGGAAGTTGACGAGGTTCTCGGTATCCTCCCGGGAGGTTCCGGTCTGTGCGAAATCTTCCAAGGCGATCCAGTAGAGCGCCGCGCATCCCTCCGCAAACGTCTCCGCCCGCGAGAGAACCCTCCCCCACAAACGCAGGATGTTGGCGCTGAGCGCGCATTCCAGAAGATCCGCGACGCGGCTGGGAGACGCCCCCGCCTCGATCAGGCGGATGGCGCAGGCATGACTCTGCGTCGTCGTCGAGGAAAAGCGGAACCCTCCGTTGTCCGTGACGAGCCCGGTGTAGAGGGCGTCGGCCTCCTCGGGGCGGATCCCCCACGGCGAACGGAAGAGAAGCTCGGTCGCCATCTCCGCCGTCGCCGATGCCTGCGGAGCCACCCAGTTCAGGTCGGCGTAAAGCGGGTTATCCGGATGATGGTCGATATTCACGCGTGCCGCCGCGACGGACGTCGATAGAAGCCACGGGACGGAGCGCTCCGGCGTGCTCGTATCCACGCACACGATCACGGCGTCCCCCCGCGTCGCCTCCTGCGGAATCTGCGGCAGGGCGCGATAATCCAACCCCTCGCAGAGAAATTCGTACTTGACCGGAGCCGCATCCGGCCCCCCGAAAAGGACTTTTTTTTCGGCCCGGCGCCCTGCCATCGCCAGTGCCGCGGCGCTGCCGATGGTGTCTCCGTCCGGTTTTTCGTGCGTCAACACGATCCAGCAGGCGCGTTCCGAAAGAAGGTCCAGAATGTCGGAGAGCACTTCCGCGCCCTCTGGTAAACGGTTTTTCCCCTCCATCGTCCCCTCCGCCATGCTCCTATTCCCTCGCGCCGTCCTCGCGGATCACCTTGTCGATCAACGCATCGATCGAACGCGCCTTTTGCTCCGAATCGTCGAAGATAAAATGCAACTCGGGAATCTGCCGGATGTGCATCTCCCGCCCCAACTGCCCGCGGATCGTCCCCTTGACGGCGTCGAGGGCGGCCAGCACCTCCTGCTTTTTCGCCTCGTCGATCAGCGTGAAGTATACCTTCGCGTGCCCCAGATCCCTGGAGCAATCGACGTGGGTCAGGATCGCCTGTTTCGCCGCATCGTTCTTGATCCGGTTCGTCAACGCCTCCGCGATCGCGCGCAGGAATTCCTTGTTCAGACGTTCGATTCTATAAGTCACCATACGGAAACACCTCTTGGCTGGAGTTCAGTATCTCGAACTCCCCCTCCTCCTCCCTGCGCACGACGAAACCGTAAATCTGCGCAAGGCGCTGTTCCATTTCGCTTCGCGCGGAACCGGCACAGGCCGCGGCCAGATCGATACGGTTCCACACGCCATCCGGCCCGAGGTCGGATATCGAAGCGTTGAAATGCCGCCGCACACCGTCGGACAGGGAACGCACGACCTGTCGCCTGTCCTTGAGGCTGGACGCCCCGGGGATCTCGAGGGAAAAGAGCACGACACCGAGCCAGGGCTTCATGACGCCGATCCTCAGATGTCGAGCGTCTTCTTCTCCGAAAGGATCTCGTACGCCTCCACGATATCTCCCTCACGGAAGTCCTGAAAACCCTGGAAGCTGAGACCGCACTCGTTGCCGGCGGCGATCTCCCGAACGTCCTCCTTGAAATGGCGCAGGCCCGAGAGGCTTCCCTCCCAGATCACGACGCCGTCCCGCACGACGCGCACCTTCGTGTTGCGGCGGATATTCCCCTCCTGCACGAAGCAGCCGGCGATCCTGCCGATCTTCGGAACCTTGAAGCTGGCGCGGATCTCCGCCTGCCCGACGATGTTTTCGCGCAGCGTCGGCGCGAGCATGCCTTCGAGCGCCGCCTTGATGTCCTCCTGCATGTCGTAGATGACGCGATACAGGCGGATCTGGACGTTTTCCGACTCGCTCAGCTTCTTCGCGTTGGCGTCCGGGCGCACGTTGAAACCGATGATGATGGCGTTGGAGACGGAAGCGAGCGTCACGTCCGACTCGGAGATGCGTCCGACGCCCTCGTGGATGATATTGATGCGGACCTCGTCCGTGCTCATCTTCATCAGCGTGGAGTGGAAGGCCTCCAGCGATCCCTGCACGTCGCACTTGAGGACGACGTTGAGCTGCGGAATGTCCTCCGACTGCATCTGGTCGTATAGCTCCTCCAGCGTCAGGCGCGCGCGCGCCTTCCCCGGCTCGGGCTCCTTACGGTTGGCGTTGCTCACGAGATCCCGCGCTTCGCGCTCGGAGGAGAGCAGATGGAAGACCTCGCCCGGGACGGGGACGTTTTCCAGTCCGAGAATTTCCACGGGCGTACTCGGCCCGGCGGCGTCCGTCGGTTTCCCCGTGTCGTCGAGCATGGCGCGGATTTTGCCCCAGGACGTCTGCGTCGCGATGATGTTGCCGCGCTTCAGGGTACCCTGCTGGACGATGACGGTCGCCACCGGCCCCTTGCCCTTGTCCAGGTTGGCCTCGACGACGATGCCCTCGGCGGAAACGGAATCCGAAGCCCGCAGTTCGGCCATCTCGGCCACCAGCAGCACCATCTCCAAGAGCTGGTCGACGCCGTCCCCCAATTTCGCGGAGACGTCCACCATAATGGCGTCGCCGCCCCACTCCTCCGGCACGAGGCCGTAGTCGGAGAGCTGCTGGCGCACGCGTTCGGGCTTGGCGTCCGGCTTGTCGGCCTTGTTGACGGCGACGATGATCGGCACGCCCGCCGCCTTGGCGTGATTCAGCGCCTCCAGCGTCTGCGGCTTCACGCCGTCGTCCGCCGCCACCACGAGAATGGCGATGTCGGTGACGCCCGCTCCGCGGGCGCGCATCGCGGTAAACGCCTCGTGCCCGGGCGTATCGAGGAAAACGATCTCGTTGCCGTTGTAGTCGACCTTGTACGCGCCGATGTGTTGGGTGATGCCGCCCGCCTCGCCCTCCGTCACGCGGGTTTTGCGGATGAAGTCGAGCAGAGTCGTCTTGCCGTGGTCGACGTGCCCCATGACGGTGACGATCGGCGGACGCGATTTGGCGTCGGCCGCGTCCGTCTGCGGCACATGGCGCTCGACGACGGCGGGCGCTTCCTCCGCCGCCTCGCTCTTTTTCGCGGCCTTCGGCGCGGCCT
>DAIRUD010000173.1:0-5075 GCA_036803565.1 Synergistaceae bacterium
AGGTGGTCCATCAGGTATTGGCGGTTGGGCAGCTTGGTCACGTTGTCGTACAGGGCCTGTTGCCGGAGCTTCTGGCGCATCGCGGCCAGGCGTTTGAGTAGGCGGAGCACGATCAGGAGCATCGTCAGCATGGCGACGGAGAGGATGGAGATCAGCATGACGGCGTTGCGGAAGGCGGTTTCGAAGCTGCTGCCCAGATATTCGTCCTCGATGTCGGTGCAGACGATGCCGACCACTTTGCCGTCCCACCGGATCGGCACCGCGCCGGTGTTGAAGCTGCCGTACAGGTCGTCGACGTTCATGATGTCCGCCGCGTTGGAGCCGGAGAAGGCCAGCCGGTGCACCGGGGACAGCTCGTACTCGATGAAGATCTCCTCGTCCTCCGTGTCCGTGTCGAAGACGAAGACGTACGCGTCGCCCTGTTTCTTCAGCGCGTAGATGTACTTCGCGCCCACGCTGTCGCACAGGGCGCGGAGCCGCGACAGCGTCTCCTGGTATTCGTCGCGCGCGGCGACCTCCGGGCCGTCGTAGGCGACGAAGGCGTCCGCGTCGATCATCTCGCGCGCGGCGATGGAAATGGAGATCAGTTGGGATTTCACACTGTCGGCCAGGATGCCGCGCAGGTTGATGGTGTTCTTGACGTTCATGCCGACGACGATCGCGAGGAGCAGCAGGAAAAACGCGAGGAGGGCGACAATGACGATGTTGTGCTGTCTTTTCATGGCGATTTCTTCCTTTGTTGTTTGCGACATCCACTCGACCTCTTTGCGTGAATCATTTTAAGCAATCATACAACGATTTCGAAAAAATAAAACCGGCCAAACGGCAGAAGCATCGCCGCGCCTTCGCCTCGCTCCCCGCGGCGAATTCCGGGCAATGTTTGATATACTAGGGCATCACCATCGAGGTATCGTTTTGCGGAAACGGAGGCCGGGGATCGCAATCCCCCGGCGGGGTGTCTTTACCGGGGCGGAGGCTCGCCGGACAAGGACGCCCGAAGGCATCGGGGACGACGATCAATCGCGATGTACCGGAGGGGGTTTTCTCATGATTGAAGAGATCGGCAAGGACGTCGCTTTCGACGCGACGGAGCAGGCCGTCTGCGACCGCATGCAGATCGAGCGGGACAGCCCGGTCTTCGAGCGGGCGATGGAGTTGCTGGAGACGGTCAAGCGGGTGATGAAACCCGCCTATCTTCTGAAGGAGATCGCCGTGGACGGCTCCGCCGACGGCGCATCGTTCGGCGGACAGCGGTTCCACAGCAAGATCGTCGGGAGCAAGATCGCGGGGCGGGAGAGCGTGATCCTCTACATCGCCACCTGTGGGCCGGAGATCGGAGCCTACCTGGAGGCGATCGAGGACCCCATCGACGAGTACGTCGTCGACAAATTCTGCCACATGGGTTACCTGAGCGCCATGAACGCCCTGCGCGCGTCGCTCTCCGCGACGCACGGAATCGATCGCCACATCACCCTCGCTCCCGGCTCGATCATCGACTGGAGCGTCGCCGAGGTGAAGAAGTTTTTCGTCATCGCCGACGGGCTGTACCAGAAAATCGGCGTGCGCGTGCTCGAGAGCGGCCTGATCGATCCCCTGAAATCCGGATCGGGCGTCATCGTGCGCAGCGAGGAGGAGTTCGAAAGCTGCGACATCTGCGCCCGGATCGACTGCCCGTCGCGCAGGACGCCGTTTTCCGAGGAAAAATACGAGGCGATGATCAATCTCCAATAGCGCGCGGGGCGTGCCCGCGAAACCGAAAGCGCCGGGCCGCCCTGCGGCGGCTTCGGGGAAGGGAGGGTGTGTCGTGTCCCTGCAAACGGAAATCCGCGCGTTGGTCGAGGCGAAGGTCGAGCGGGCGAACGGGCGGGACTTTTACCGCAAGCCCCTGGTCGGCTTTTCGTCGGCCGCCGATCCGCTCTACGCGACGTTCAAGGAGGTCGTCGGCCCCCATCACCTGCTGCCGGAGGAGGTGCTGCCGGGGGTCGCGACGCTGGTCTCCTTCTTCGTGCCCTTTTCCCGGATGGTTGTGGACGCCAACCGCCGGGAGCGCGACGTCCCGGCTCGGGAGTGGGTGGACTCCTACGCCCACGCCAACGACCTGATCGACGAGATCGGCGGGGAGATGGCGGCGATGCTGGAGGCGGGGGGCGTCCGGGCGGGGATGGTGAACTCCACCAACAACTACGACGAGACGATCCTCAAGGCCCCCTGGTCGCATCGGAGCGCGGCCTTCGTGGCCGGCCTGGGCCGCTTCGGGCTGAACCGCATGCTGATCACCCCGGTCGGCGCGGCGGGGCGGTTCGGGACGGTGTTCCTGGCGGAGGCTCTGCCGCCGTCGCCCCGCTCCGAGGAGGAGCGGTGCCTGTTCTTCCGCGACGGGAGCTGCGGCTACTGCCGCAAGTGCTGCCCGGCACAGGCCCTGGGCCGCGGCCCGGACGGCTTCGACCGCCACGCCTGCAACCGCAGGCTGCTGGACGTCACGCCCTACAGCCGCAGCCTCGGCTGGGAGCTGGACGTTTGCGGAAAGTGCGACGTCGGCCCCTGCGCCGTTTTTTGATCGGCCCGATCCCCGCGATCCTCGTGCGGTGGGGATAGGGCGGGGAAAACTCGTCGCGCATCTCACGGGGAGGATAGAAGCGCGTTTCCCGACGCGTTTTGCGCCGTCGTTGTTCATGCCGCCGTCGCTTCGGATGGTTGTGTCCACCGAATCCTCGGATCCGGCGGCCGGGCGCGGTGCCCGCGTTCCGTCGGGGAGACGGGATCGACGCGCCGCCGCCTTCCCCCGAGGGTATGGTCTTGACGCCCGCTATTTTCTATATTATGCTTCACTGCGTTCGCCATAGAATACAATGGGTATACGTGTGCGATATCGTCAGATGTTTACGTTGGGGGAGTGAGGAATATGATCTTTGGTTTGCTGAAGGACATCAAAGAGGGCGAGGGGCGCGTGATCGCCACGCCTGCGGAGATCTCCATGATCGTCCGGGACGGACACGCCGCCCTCGTGCAGAAGGACGCCGGCAGGAAGGCCGGTTTTCCCGACGAGGCGTACGCCGCGGAGGGCGCGGAGATCGTCGGGAGCATGGAGGAGATCTATGCGCGCTGCGACTTCGTGGCCAAGGTGAAGGAAATCGAGCCCTGCGAATACCCCCTGCTGCGGGAGAACCAGATCGTCTTCTGCTGCATCCACCCCGCCGCCCACCGGCAGGAGGTCGACGCGTTGCTGGAGAGGAAGGTCGTCGCGTTCACGGCGGAGGATTCGCACCGTTACGGCTCGCCCAACTGCGAGGCGGCCGGGGTGCAGGGCGCGATCAACGCGCTGGAGTCGATGTCCACGGTGTACGGCGGCAAGGGCAAGCTCGTCTGCGGCCTCGCCGGAGCGCCCGGCTTGCAGGTGATGATCCTGGGCGGCGGCATCGTCGGCAAGGCGGCGCTTCACGTCATGCACGCGCTGGGCGCGTGGGTGACCGTTCTCGACGTGAACGTCGGGACGCTACGGGCGATCGGGGCGATGTACCAGCAGCGCGTCAATACCCTTTTCTCGACGCAGTACAACGTCAGGAAGCTCCTGCCGACGACCGACATCGTGCTCAACTGCGTGAAATGGCCCAAGGAGAACAAGGAGCACCTCATCACCCGCGACATGCTCAAGCTCATGGAGCCCGGCTCCGTCCTGGTGGACATCAGCAGCGACGTTCAGGGCGCGATCGAGTCCTACCGCGAGACCACGCACGAAAACCCCCGTTACGTCGAAAACGGCGTCGTGCACTATTGCGTCGGCAACATCCCCGGCGCGGTGCCCCAGTCGACGTCGGTCGCCTACGCCGCGTCCGTGTACCCGCACTTCAAGAGCATCCTGAACCACGGCGTCGCCGAGGCCTGCGTGCGCGACGGCTTCCTCCGCAGGTCCCTGACGACCTACAAGGGCGTCCTGACCCACGAGGAGACGAGCGCCATCCAGAACCGCCCCTGGAGAAGGCCGGAGACCGTGCTGGATATCGAAGCCAAGCGGCTCGACCCGGCCCCCCCGGCGACGGGTACGCGCTCCGAGAACTTCTACTAACCGCCGCAACGGGATCGGGAAGCCTGCCGCCGCACGCCGGAGCCGGATCGGGAGCGAATCCGCTCCGGCGTGCTTTCGGATGGCGACGCCGCGAAGCAGCGCGTCCCGGCTGTTTCCCAATCCTTGTTCTTCTCTTCCACTTCAACAACCCCCTTCTTCCGGCGCTTCGCTTTTTGAAATCATATGGACCATCTCTGGGCGATGCTTTGTATAATCCAGAAAATCATGCACGATCTGTGCGGTTTTGACCTTCATATAGCCGGTCGTCGTGCCGTCGCTGCACCCGTACCATTCCTCCGCGACGACATCCTCGTCGAGTACGACGCGTATCGCTCCATCGCCGTCGAGCAGGGTGCTGAAGACAGTCGCCGCACCGACTTTTGTCCCCAGCATCCCCTCCATCAGCGCGGGAGGGGCGAAGGAAACGCGGGAGATGCCCAGCGCGCCCGAAAAATCTTTGGACTTGAACGGTTTGTCGCCACAGGTGACGAAAAGATAAAATTCGCTCTGCTGCCGATTGCAGAGGAACAGCGTTTTGACCATCTTCATCCGCAGCTTTCGATTGACCTGGATGCAGTCCTCCATCGTGATGATTTCATCCGTTTCCACGCGCTGAAACGGGATATCCAGAAGCCTTAACGCCTGATACGCCCTCTCCTGCAACGGGGTTTTGTATGTCTCCGGCGCATTTGTTAGAATGTCGCTGATGAACAACATTTTCATTCTTCTCCTTCTCTTGATTCTCGATGCACAGTATGGCATACTCCGATCAATCACAAAAGCGACGATATTTCATGCAATGGATGATGAAATCAGATGAGTAAATGGGGATTGCGATGAACATCCAAAAATATCTGGTTTTTATCAAAACGGTCGAGTACGGGAGTTTTACGAAGGCCGCCGAGGCCCTGGGCTACTCGCAGTCGGGCATCAGCCGGATGATCGGCGACCTGGAGCGCGAATGGCGGGTATCGCTCTTGGAGCGGGGGCGCTCGGGCGTGCACCTGACCTC
>DAIRUD010000174.1:0-5039 GCA_036803565.1 Synergistaceae bacterium
GTCGACGCCCGCCCCGCCCAGAGCACACTGACGCGCGCCTGACGAACAAGGCCGCGAACAACGGAGCCCCTCCTTTCCATTCGACGCCGGTGCGCCCGCACGCGGCAACATATGTTCCCGTTGCTTTACAAAAACGGATCCCGCTCTTAGTATCAAGAGCGACAATACATGACGTTCGAATGCGAGTGATCACGATGTTCGAGAAACTCAAGCTGTTCGTGGAAATTGCCAACGTCCAGAACATCTCGCAGGCCGCCGATAAACTGTATATCGCGCAGTCGTCCGCGAGCGGACAGCTGAAACTCCTGGAGGAGCAGGTCGGCAGCCCCCTCTTCGACCGGGTGGGGCGCGGGATTCGCCTGAACGAGAGCGGCGAGCTTTTTCTGGAATTCGCCACGGCGACGCTGAAGCATTACCAGAACGTGCTGCAGAGCATCGAGGACCGCAAGGAACGCGAGGCCGATTCCCTGAGCATCTGCGCGGGGGTATATTTCAACGTCTATTTCCTGCCGTCGATCCTGCCCCTTTTCGAACAGCACGAAAAGAACGTCTACATCCACGTCATCACGAAAACCAGCGCCGCGGTGCTGAAGGACGTGATCCAAAAGACGTACGAATTCGGCATCGTGGGGGCCGCCGAAAAACTGAATTCGCCGCTGATCCACACGGACTTCTCCTTCACGCTGCCGCTCTGGTTCGTCTGCGCGCCGCAGAACCCCCTGGCCCGGAGGGCAATCGTCACGCCCGACGATATCGCCGGGGAAACTTTCATCCTCAGCAAGGAAGGGTCGAACTATCGCCAGCACGTGGAGGGGGCGCTCCACGCGCACGGCTTTCATTTCGCCAAATACATGTCCAACAACTCCATGGAGGCCATCAAGGTGATGGTGGCGAAAAACTTCGGCGTATCGATCCTCTCGCAGTACATGGTGAAGCAGGAGATCGAGGAAAAGAAGCTCGTCCATATCCCCCTGGCGGGGCTGTCCATCGAACGTAAATTCTGCTGCGTTCACAACATCGAGCGGCCCCTGTCGAAGGTGGCGCAAAAATTCATCGCGCTGGCGATCGAGGTATTGAACGAGCAGGAACACCTGCGCAACGATTTTCCGGACGGCGTTTGACGGCCGCCGCGACCGCTTCCCGACCTTCGGCGCGCACGCCTCGTCACATCCCGGCGTTCCGCTTCTTGCTCCGTCCGGCGATCGCCGGATAGGCAACGCCCGCCGCGCTCGCCAGCGCCAATAGGCAGACGATCGGGCTGCCGAAGATTTCGTAAAAATGGTCGTACCCCTGATACACGCGCATCAGTTCGGTATCCGCGATCGACCCCAGCAGCAACCCCAGCACCAGGGGCGGGAGCGGATAACCGTTCCGCTTCATCAGCCAGCCGATCGCGCAAAAAAACAGCATCAGCCCGGAATCGAAAAGGAGATATCGCGTCGAATACGCGCCCAGAAACGTGAAAACCAGAATGCAGGGCATGAGGTATATCAGCGGCAACCTGACGATCTGCGTGCCGAGCAGGCAGAACACGCCCCCCAGCAAGAGCATGACGAACTGCTGAAGGAAAAGGGACGAGATGGAGGCGTACAGGATCTCGCTGTGCTCCAGGAACATCTGCGGGCCGGGCAGCCACCCCTGCAGGACGAGCGCCGCGAGTACCAGCGCGGCCCCGCCGCTCCCCGGGATGCCGAGGATATACATCGTCGCCAGCGCCCCTCCCTCCGAAGCGTTGTTCGCCGCCTCGCTCGCGATGATGCCGTCGGGACAGCCGGTCCCGTATAATTCCGGGCGTTCGGAGAACTGTTTCGATTGGTTGTAGGAGAGCATGCTGGCCACCGTACTGCCGGCGGCGGGCATGATCCCGACAAACACGCCGATCAGCGACGAAACCAGGACGCGCGGCCCCTTGCGAAGCGTTTCCAGTATGCCCTCCAGAAACTGCCGGGGCATGTTGTGCTGTTTTTCGCTGCTTGGTATTTTCGTCGGCGATGCCAACTGGTCGAATATCTCGGGCAGGGCCATCAGGCCGACGAGCGTCGCGGACAGCGGTATGCCGTCGATCAGGTAGGTGTTGCCCATCGTCCCGCGGATCACGCCGGACGCGCTCATCCCCACGGTCCCCAGCAGAATACCGAAGACGCCCGCATAAAGGCTCTTCAGGACATTGTCGGCCAGGCTGCCGATCATGCTCAAACCGAACACGGCGACCATGAAGATTTCGGCGGCCCCGAAGCGGATCGAGACCCGCGACATCGGCTCGGCCAGTAAGAGCAGGCACGCACACCCCACGACGCCGCCGCCGAAGGAACTCATCAAGGACAAGCCCAGCGCGCGTCCGGGCTGCCCGCTCCGGCTCATCGGGTAGCCGTCGAACGCCGTGGCGATATTCGCCGAAGTGCCCGGCGTGTTGAAGAGAATCGCGGTCACGGCGCCGCCGAATAGGCTCCCCGTGTAGATCGAGAGCAGAAAGACCAGGGATGTCAGCGCCTCCATCTCGTACGTGAAGGGCAACATCAGCGCCATGCCGGTCCCGCCGTGCAAGCCCGGCAGGAAACCCAGGAGCAGGCCGAAGGCGACGCCGACGAACATATACGCGACATAGTGCCAATGCAGCACCATCTCGAACCCCGAAAGGAATTGCCACATGGAATTACCGCCAGATCCCGCCCATCGGCAGGGGAACGGAGAAGACGCTGCCGAAGAGCCAAAACGCGGCGAGCGTAAACGAAAGCGCCGCAACGACCGCCACGACCTTTCGCCGCGCCCCGAGGCGGCAGAAGGCCAGCGTCAGAAAGATCGTGGTCGCGGTTAGGAATCCGATATACGGGACGACGGCCACATACAGGCCGGAGAGGGCGATACAGAATAACGCCCTCTCGTCGCGCAGCTTCTTCCCGATGGATTCCCGCGAAGAAGCCTCGCCGCGAAACGCTTTGTACTCCGTATAGCAGATCAGCAGGTAGAGCGCGAGCAGGAGATAATAAGCGGGCCGTATCAACACCTGGGCCTCGGCCGGCTTCCGGCAGACCTCGGCAAAATAATGCGTCGCCCATGCCAGAATCAGCGTCGGAACGGCCAGTTTGCGTATGTACCCGATCACTGCCCTTCTCCGGATTGTCGCGTTTCTACTTCGAACCGGACAGCAATTCCTTGTACTGAACCGTCATCTCGTGCAGCCGCCGATTGAGCTCGCCGCTCTTGTCGGGCCCAAGCCAGCGGGTGACCTTGATGCGGCCGGACTTCTCCAGCTCCTGGAGGTAATCCGGGTTCCGATGCGTTTTCTCCAGGGTTTCCAAAAGTACGCGGTATCTCTCCGGATACTTTTCCTTCACGCTCGAGCGCACCGCGATAAACCTGGACATGCCGACCAACGGCAACTCCTTGCCCATCACCTCGTTCAGCGTGGGCACGTCGGGGATGGCCGGATGGCGTTCGTTCGACCACAAGGCCAGGAAACGCTCTTTGCCGAGGCAGCTCATGAACACGCCGACGCCCATGTCGATGTGTTTCCCCAGCAACGCCGTCTGCATCTGCGGTCCGCCCTCGTAATTGATGATCTTGATATCCCAGTTGAAATGCTCCTTCAAGGCGTGCGCCATGATCGTCACCGGGCTCCCGCGATCGACGCCGAGCCTGAGTTTTCCCGGGTTCGCCTGGATCGCGGCGTGCAGCTCCGCGAACGTCCGATAGGGCGACTCCGGGGTGACGACGAGGCAGCAGGGATCGATCTCCGTGAAGTTGAGCGCGGCGATGTCGTCGATCGCATAGGGCGCGTCCTGGAGGATGATATTCGTGGAGTAATAGATCTGAGCCCCCGCCAACACGTATTCCCCGTCGTCCGGCAGACTTAGGAAGTGCGTCGCCCCGACCTGTCCCTGCGCGCCGGGCCTGTTCTCGACCACGACCTTGACGCCCAGCTCCTTCTCCCAGTGCTTCGCGAGCAAACGGGCGGAAACGTCGGCGCCGCCTCCGGCATTGAACGGGACGATCATCGTAATGTGCTTGGTCGGCCATTCCTCCGCCCACACCGACGGTGCGCCCGAGAGCAGCGCGCAGAAACAGACAAGCAGGAACACGAGCCCGATGGATCTTTTCGACAATTTCAACCTCTCCTTTTGATGGTTTTTTGCGAAATTCTCACTGCCAGCGTTTATACTGCCACCGCGCAACGGCCTCGTTGCCCTCCGCCGCCGCGTAGCCGAACAATTGAAAGCGATAACAGAGCTCGTCCGCGGAACGCACGACGAGGAGTTCGGGCATGTCGACCAGACTGCATCCATCCACGGCGGAGTGGTTGGCGACGATGTACGCCACCTGCCAGGGACAACCGCATTCCTCCGCGATCATCGCCCCCGCCCGCGCATGTCCGGCGAACGCGTAGCGCGTCTCCGAAAGCGCGCCCGCCATCACGATCTTGCCGATATCGTGCAAAAGGGCCCCGGAGAGGACATAGTCGAAATGCAGCGGGGAGGTCGCGGCAAAATCGCGCTGCAATTGCTCGGCGAGGGAAACGGCGATGCGCGTGACGCTGCGAACGTGTTCGAACAAAGTGATGGGACACTCCCGCATACTGAGGTGGGCGGGCAAGGTACGCAACGATTCCGCGTCGAACCTCCCGATCGCGCACGCCCGATCCCACGCCGACAGCGTCAGCCGCCGCAGATCCTCGTCCTCTATCATCCGGCATTCCGGCAACTCATCGCGGAAAAAGTCCAAACGCATTTGCAACCTACCCCTCGCCTGTCAGCGCTTTCGGTTTGTCATCATACTGCAATCGCATCGATTTCGCCATGCGAATTTTTTGGCGCGTACAAAACGGCAAAGCGCGCACGTTGCGGAGGATAATCCAGCGCAAATGATTTCCCCCGGCAAAAACATATCTTTATTATCTTTATCTGGATCCAAGCGCAACAGTTTCGTGCAGCGTCTCCGCGCACGATTCCGCCAAGATCCCGGACATACCTCGTGCGCAGGCCACTCATTTCCAGTACGCGTCAATAACGAGCCGGCATGTTTCATGCGGAAAATCCACGATG
>DAIRUD010000175.1:0-4994 GCA_036803565.1 Synergistaceae bacterium
TTGCTCCCTTGGATCCCTCTTTAATAAACGATTTTTTTAATCTTGACCGGCTTCGAGGCTACTCCGGTCGGGCGCCGCGGTAGGCGAGGTCGAAGAGCAGCGTCAACGCCTCCCCACGCTCCAGCGACAGGCCGGGGTCGGAGAGGTCGAGGCGGCGGGCGACGAACGCGGGGTCGGCCTGCGTCGCCGCATACACCGCCTGTGCGAAATCGCCGCGCGAGACGTACCGTCCGTCGCCGAGCATACCCGGGTCGATACCCAGGTCAGGGAAGCCCTTTGCCAAAATGCGGCGCAGTTCATCCGTTCGCAGGGGCAGCGTCGCCCCGAATTGCCGCTTCGAGATGCCGGGGAGCAGCTCGTGCAGGCTCGCCCACTGTACGCCCGTCCGGTAGGGAGAATCGTACGGCACGTCGACGCCCCGCTCCAGCGCGATCCAGCAGCCCGCGTCCATCAACGCCAGCTGCACCTGCGGGAGGGCGACGTCGCGCGGCTGCCTGCCGCTGCGCACCGCCTCCGCCGCGATCGCGCCCGCCGCCTGCCCCGTGTGCATGGTGACGGGGTGCAGGCGGATCGCGCCGTTGACCATGCGCGAGACGGAGATGTTCTTCTCCGCCGCGATCAGGCCGTCGAGCGATTCCGGGATGAACACGCCCATGGGCACCTGGAAGACGCCCTGGCTGCCCACCCAGGTCTTGGGGAAGGACTCATCCGTCTCGCCCAGGTCGTGCTCCATGTAACGGTCGAGGTGCGAACCGTGGATATCCACCGGATACTCCCCCAGCGCCAGGCTCGACGGATCGTTGCGATACGTGCGCCCGCGCGCCGGATCGCGCTTGATGTCGGCCTCGGCGAGCACCTCGACGCCGACGATGCGCCGCCCCTCCCGAACATACGGAAACGGCGGAAAAAGCCGCAGCACGGGGGCGAATTCCGGCGACAGCAGCGGGTCGTCCGCGCCCTGCCAATCGTTCGAGAACCAGCCTCCGTAGCCCTGCGTATCGTCGACGGACCAGTCCGTCATGCCCAGCTCGCTCTGCATGTACCAGAGAAAGCAGAGCGTCTTGTGCATCGCCGCGCGCTCCACCTGCTTCCGATACGCCGGGTCCTCGATATAACGGACGGAGAGGCCGGGCACGTCGCCCGGGTTGCCGGGGTGGTCGTTGGCCCAGTTGACGCAGGTCTTCGTGATGAAGCGCCAGGTCGCCGCGTCGTCGCCGACGATGTCCGCCGCCATCTCGCCCTCCGGGTCGGGGACCGCCCGATAGGCGTTGTGCGACGGGATGTCGAAGGGATACTTCCCCGGCCAGGTGTCGCCGTCGACCGTGACGACGCTGCGGAACTTATCGACGTATGCTTCATATTGCGGCGGCGGCCCCGGCAGGCGCAACGCGTCCGGCAGGCCGCCCGGGTAGCGGCGCACGACCGTGACGTAGGTGATGTCCTGCACGTTCGCCTCGGGGGCGATCCGCGGCGAAAGGGAATTTCCGACGCGATAGCGCGCCCCGGCCCCGGCCAGGAAATCGCCATGTTCCGTCGCGTCGATGAAAACCTTGGCCCGCAGGGTTAGATCGCGCGCTTCCCCGGCGTCGCCGATCCGGATGTCGGCCTCCGCGAGGCGGTTGCCCTCCGTCCGCACCGCCGCGACGGCGGCCCGCATATACAGGTCGACCCGCCCGGCCCGCGCCAGCATATCCTTGAGGATCTCCTCGGCGACGCGCGGCTCCGTGGCGATGGTGTCGCCGCCCCAGAGACAGATGTTGGTCGCCGCCCCCGCCGCCGCGTAATGCGCCCGCACGCGCTCGATGAAAGCGGCGTAGATGCCGTGCCGGGTCCGTCCCACGTCGTCCATGGTCGAGACCGCCGCGCCGACGATCTGCCCGCCGACCCGATCCGATTCCTCCACCAGCGCGACGGACAGGCCGCTCTGTGCGGCCTGGATCGCGGCGGCGCAGCCGCCCGTCCCCGCGCCGACGACGACCAGGTCGTACTCCCGGCGCTCCGCCCCCCCGGCCGACAGGAGCGAGGGAAAGAGCAGGCAACAGGCCAGCAGCGCACAGACTCTTATCGCCCACCGTCGCATCGCCGCTATTCCTCCGTCCGGCCGAAGACCTGCCGCAGGTAGGCCATGAAGGTGGGGTCCACCCCGGTGGTCTTGCCCGGCGAATCGGTGATCTTGGCGACCGGCTGCCCGTTGCAGGAGGTCATCTTCATCACGATGTTGAGCGCCGGCAGCGGCGTGTCGTTGGTCAGGTTCGTGCCGATGCCGAACGAGGTCTGGATGCGGCCCTTGAAGTGGCGGTGGATCGCCACCGCGCGCGGCAGGTCCAGCCCGTCGGAGAAGACCAGGCGCTTCGTCTTGGGGTCGATGCGCAGCTTGCGATAGTGCTCGATGACCTTCTCGCCGAAGGCGTAGGGGTCGCCGGAGTCGTGGCGCAGGCCGTCGAAGAGCTTGGCGAAGTAGAGGTCGAAGTCGTTGAGGAAGGCGTCGATGCCGATGACGTCGGTCAGCGCGGTCCCCAGGTCGCCGCGGAACTCCTGCACCCAGGCCTCCAGCGACGCCGTCTGGAAATCGCGCAGCCGGATGCCGAAGGCCTGAAAGGCCTGCATATATTCGTGGGCCATGGTCCCCACCGGCGTCACGCCGCACTCCTTGGCCAACAGGACGTTCGAGGTCCCCTTGAAATTGTGCGGAAGCTCCCGCGCCAGCGTCTCGATGACCTCCCGATGCCAGGCGGCGGAGTAGCGCCGCCGCAGCCCGAAGTCGAAGACGATGAAGGGCGTGTGGGAATCGTCGATGCCCTCCTGCGCCTTGAGGGAGGCGATCTTCTCGCGCAGCCGCCGCCGGGCGTCATCGAGGATGCCCTCCTGCCGCAGGCGGCGATAGTAGAGCTCGCTCACGATGTAAAGGACGAACATCTCGAAGCCCATGACGTGCACCATCGGGCCGGAAGCCCGGATCCGCAGGTTTTCCCCGTCCCGTTCCACGGTGAGGAAGTGCCGCTGGAAGCGGAAGACCGTGAGGAAGTCCACGAAATCCTCCTTGATGTAGCTCAGGGAGTTGAGGTAGTCCAGCTCCTCCTGGCGAAAATACATCGTGCACAGGTGATCGATCTCGGCGTCGATCTCCTCCGCGAGGTCGGCGAGCGGGTAGAGCGGCTCGTTCCGGCAGACGAACGTATACTCCGCCCGTGCGCCGGGGTGACTGTGCATCAGCGCCTGCCACATACTGAACTTATATAGGTCGTTCTCCAGCAGGCTCTGTACGATCGGCGCACGCGCGCCCCTGTTTCCGTCGGTCCTCTCCATCGCGTCTTCCTCCCCGCCAATCCGCCGCATACGGCAGTATCCCAGCATTATACCCATGCACCGCGATCCGCGTCGACATGGTTACCGGTTTCACATCCACGTAGAACAACGCAGCGCCCTCCGCCGATCGCGAAGGGCGCTGCGTATTTCGGTTGTGCGAGAAGCTGTTCAGGCCATGGTGAACACGGTGCCCTCTTTGCCCTCGAGGGCGTCGACCGCCTTGTAGAGGGAGGTGATGATGGCCTTCTTGCCGGGGAAACGGCGCGCGAACTTGATCGCCGCCTCCACCTTGGGCAGCATACTGCCGGGGGCGAAGTGCCCCTCGTCGATGTAGCGGATGGCCTCCGCGACCGTGACGTGGGAGAGCTCCTGCTGGTTCGGCTTCTTGTAGTTGATGGAGATCTTGTCGACCTCGGTCAGGATGAGCAGGTAATCCGTCTCCATGTCCTCGGCCAGGCGCTCCGCGGCGAAATCCTTGTCGATGACCGCCGGGACGCCGGTGAGGGAACCGTCCCGGTTCTCGATCACGGGGATGCCGCCGCCGCCCGCCGTGATGACGATCGTGCTGTCCCAAAGGCGCTTTACGGATTCGATCTCGGCGATCCGCTTGGGCGTCGGCGAGGCCACGACGCGGCGCCAACCGCGTCCCGCGTCCTCCTTCATGGCGTAACCTTTTTCCGCCATGAGTTTCTTCGCCTCGTCCTCCGTGTAGAAGGGACCGATCGGCTTGGTCGGGTTCTGGAACGCCGCATCGTTCTCCCCCACGATCACCTGCGTGAGCAGGGTGACCACAGGCACGTTGCGGTTGCGGTTGCGCAGCGCGTCGCGCAGGCACTGCTGAATCTGATAGCCGATGTAACCCTGGCTCATCGCCCCGCAGACGTCGAAGGGCATGGCCGGAAGCTCCGCGTCGGCCTTCGCCGCGATCTCCTGGGAGAGCAGGATCCTGCCGACCTGCGGCCCGTTGCCGTGCACCACCGCCATCTCGTAGCCCCGACAGCTGATGTCCGCGAGATATTCGCAGGTCTTGCGCACGACGGCCAGCTGCGCCTCGGCCGTCGGCGGGGTGCCCGCCTCCTGCAGCGCGTTTCCGCCAAGCGCGACGACGACTTTCCTGAAGTTTTCCGACATCCCTTGCACTCTCCTTGCAATGTATTATGGTCTGAATAGTATAGACCATTTATGAGAAAAAAGTTCCATGATGAGAATAAATTCCTATGTTTTCCTCTTGCTGGATTTCCTGCCGGTTTTTTCCGTATAATACGCAGATGAAGACGATCAACATCGGCGTTCTCGCACACGTCGACGCCGGAAAAACGACCACGGTGGAACAGATGCTCTACCGCTGCGGGGAGATCGCCCGCCCCGGCTCGGTGGACGACGGCGACACGCAGACGGACTGGCTGGACGTGGAACGGGCGCGCGGCATCTCGGTGCGCGCCTCCTCGGTCAAACTGCGATACGAGGGCGTCGGCGTCAATGTCATCGACACGCCCGGACACGCCGACTTCTCCGGCGAGGTGGAGCGCGCCCTGCTGGCGCTGGACGCGGCGGTGATCGTCGTCTCCGCCGTCGACGGCGTGCAACCGTATACCGAGGCCATCGCCCGCGCCGTGCGGGCGATGGCGCTGCCCTGCGTCCTCTTCGTCAACAAATGCGATCGCGTCGGGGTGGACCTCGGCCTCGTG
>DAIRUD010000176.1:0-4991 GCA_036803565.1 Synergistaceae bacterium
CGTCCGCGAAGCGGACGGCGGCATCTTCGAACTGGTCGCGGGGGAGCGGCGTTTTCGCGCCGCCCAACGGGCGGGCCTCGCCGCCATCCCGGGCATCGTGGTCGACGTGCAACCCGTCGAGCAGCAGGTCATCGCGCTGGTCGAGAACATCCAGCGCAAGAACCTCACCGCGATCGAGGAGGCGCTCTGCCTGCAGGATATCATTTCCAAAACCGGCTGGAGCCAGACGGAGCTCTCCAACCGCATGGGACGCTCGCAGGCGTCCATCGCCAACAAACTGCGCCTCCTGCGCCTGGACCCCGCCGTGCAGGAACTCGTCGTCGGCGGCAAACTGGGCGAGCGCCAGGCGCGCTCCCTCCTCAGCCTGTCGATGGAGGAACAGCGGCAGTTGGCGCAGAGAGCGATCGACGAGGATCTGAGCGCGAGAGCCCTCGAAGCGCTCTCGGAGACCTGGAACGGACGCTCCGGCTCGCCGAAAAAACGCGCGAAATCCCCTACGGGCGCTTCCGACGGACCGGCGGGGGAACTTTTGGGCGACGTCGCCTCGATGATCGGGAAATACCGCTCTCGCGGATACGCGACGCAGTGGAAGGTCAAGCAGATGAACCAAAGCTCGCTGATCATCGAGATTTCCGTCGATCTCCTGGGGCAGAAGACGGCGGGCGCAAAGGAAACGGAGGATGGGAATTGATGGCGGACTTTTGGTCGTACGAACCGAAAAAACGGAAAAAGCCAAAGCGCGCCGATCAACCCCATTGCGCCGCAACGCCGCAGGATGCCGGGAAACTCGGCGACGAAAAGCACGATGGGATACAAATCGTTGTGGGGAAAAGGGACCTGGTCCCGAATTGGCTGTATTCCATCGCCTTCCTGATTTCCTTTACCCTGCCGAACCTCGTCTTCTCCGGCAAACATTTCTTCGACACGCTGCATCTTATGAAGTGGACCGTCACGATGGTTCCCATCGGTTTGCTGGCTTTGGTCGCGGGCGTGCAGCTTCTCCGCTACGGAGCGAAACGGACGGGCTTCGTGCTGGATCCGTTCGGCGCCGCATGGCTGGTATTGCTCGTGCTGATCTGCCTGCAACCGGCCACGACGCCCCTCACCTCGATCTCCACCTACGCGAAGGAGTGGTTTTACTTCGCCTCCCTGGTCGCGGTCTACATCCTCGCCTACAACCTGCAGAAAAACACGGCCTTCCATCGCGCCCTGCTCTGGGGGGCGAGCCTGAACGCGGCGATCAACGTCGTGTTCGCCGAAATCCTGATCCGCGTCGACATCGGCACCAAGCTCCCCTCGTACATCATGGACGTGCGGGGCAACTACATCGGCAATACCGCCCAGCAGGAGATGTTCGGCCTCTGGGTCGGCATGGCGGTCCTTAACGCCATCTTCCTGCACACGTATTATTTCGCGAGGATGCGCGACGGCAAACCGGCCGAACGGACGTCGGCCATCCGCGCGATATGCCTCAACCTCGTCCTCCTCTGCGTCAACTCGTGGGGCCTCTGGAACTCCACCGCCCGCGGCGCGATCCTCTCGCTCTTCGTCGCCTTCGTCTTCATGACCCTGTGCCTCTGGAGAAACCGCGACCGGTCGGGCTTGCTCGCGGCGACCAGCCTATTTCTGGTCGTGCTCGTCTTCCTGGGGGTGGTGCTCGGGTTGAGCGCGAAAGCAGGGCAGGGCCGCGGCGGCGCTCTGGTCAGCAAAATGCGGAACATGATCGAAAACCCCACCGCGATGGGCGACCGCATCAGCATCTGGCACACCAGCTGGGAAATCTACCGGGACCATCCCGTCACGGGCGTGGGGCTGGGACACTACAAATGGCACTTCCTGCGGGGCCAGAAGGTGATGTACGAGAGGAACCCCGATCTCGTGGACAACCCCAATTACAGCTGGCAGTACACGTACTGGGCGCACAGCGAATACCTGCAATGGCTCTGCGAGACGGGCCTGATCGGCGCGGCGATCCTTCTGGGCATGGGCCTCTGGTGGCTCTACCGCTTCTTCCGTGCGCTGGTCCGCGGAGAAAAACTGCCGCCGGAAGCCGTCTGGGGGTGTGCCATGCTCTTCATGCTCTGGTTCGACGCCCTCTTCAGCCGGCCGTTCCATCGCATCGAAAACTCCGTCTGGATGGCGTTGGCGTTCGCCCTGGCCAACCGCTCCCTCTTTTCCCCGAGGGCACAGGCAATGAAAGAAGAAAATGACGGCGTATACCGCATCTTCGGCGCGATCCTCACCGGAACGTCGCTCTTCGGCTTCGTCTTCCTGGCCGGCGGCATCCACGGCGACCGGCTCATGCTGAAAGCGCTCACGCCGCATTACATGCCCATCGAACAGCGGTTCGCCAACCTCAACGCGGCGTCGAAATACATCATGTCCCGGGACGACGCCCTCGAGCAGATCGCCACTCTGAGCGTGCACGTCGCCGCCCAGCAGAAAAACATGGACCAATATGTCTCGGGCATCCATCAGCTGCACGCGGCCTTCCAGAAACGGGCCACGGCAAAACTGTTGCTCAATCTCGCGCAATACGCGGAATTCCTCAATTTACCGGAGCTTCGGCAAGAGGTGCTGGGGTACCTTCGCCCGGGCGGATTGCAGCCGCGCGGCGCGATTCCGCTACAGCCGCCCGTCTCCGGACAGTAAGCGGGGACGATGCGCAAAGAGGCGACCCGTTCCGCGAAAAAACCGGCGTTTACGCTGGTCGAAATACTGATCGTCATCGGGATCGCTGGTATAATCATGGCAAGCGGCGTCGCCCCTTTGCTGTATACCGTACGGATGCTGACCGGCGAACAGGAGCGCTTCATCGCGTCGAACCGGGAACGCGCGGCCTTCCAGCGGATGGCACAGGACATCCGCGAGAACGTCGCCGACAAAGTTGGGACGTCCGTGCGCATTCTGCACAATGACAAACTCGAGAACGAGGCCAACGACCTCCTGATCGTTTGGACGTACAGCGAGGTCTACGCGCAAAAGCCGATCTCCACCGTGGTTTACGGGATCCCTCAGGAAACGGTCCTGCGGGAGGAGATGGCGGACGGCCTGTATCGCTGGGTGATATCCAGCGATATCAAGCCGGGAGACGTCAAGATCGAACACCTGGAGCCGGAGTACGCGCGCATGCTCGTCCCCGGCGTGACCGGGCTCAAGCTCGCGGCGCTGGAAGAACTCGACTGGAGGGACGATTACACCGGCATGACGCCCTCCGCCTTCCGGGCGACGTTCCGCTACGGGGACGATCTGTCGATCGTACGCGAGGAAGAGGACGAGGCACACACCTATGAAGCATGGCTTCCCAAGCTCTAGACGCGGTTTTATCCTGCTCTCGGTGTTGTTGATCTCCTCGTTGCTCCTCGGCGCGTCGGTGACGTTCGCCTGGTTTGCCCGACAGGAGATGCGGCGCGTGGCCTCGGAGGAGTTCGCCATGGTCTCCAGAAGCCTCGCCGTGATCGCGGCGGCGACCGCGGGAGGATGGATCGCGGGGGACACCAACGCCTTCGATTCGCACGGGGAATTCCTCTATTCCCAGTCTCTTCCGCTCATGCTGATGTTTGACGAGTGGATGGTATCGATCCGTATTACGCCGTTGGACCACCGTTTTCCGGTCAACGCGATCTTTTTGCCGGACGGGGTCACCTTGAAAAAGGAGATGGAGCATCCTTGGGAGGAGATCTGGACGTATCTCGGCAGACCGGAAATCGGCCCGGTCGTCCTGGACTTTCTGGACCGGGACTCCGACGCGCGCCCCGGCAGCAGGGAGGACGAGGACACGTTCGTCAACGGGACGATCAGCGACCTGAGCGAACTGCTCCGCCTCGACGAGATCACGCCCGCACTGCTCTACGGGGCGGTATCCGGGGACACGCTGGCGGAACAGCGTCTGGACCGTTTTTTCACCATCTACTGCGACGACAAGATCAACGTCAACGTCGCGCCGCGGGAAGTTCTGGCAATCCTGGATCAGGATATGGACGCGTATGTGGCGGACTCCATCCTGCAATACCGCCAGATCAACCCCATCGCGGACATGAAGGACCTGTTGAAGATCCCCGGCTTTCCCGCCGCCGCCAACGCCAGGATCGGCAACATGGTCGGGTTCAAAAGCAATTATTTCCTACTGCAACTGCAGGTGCTGCACGGAAGCCGGGAGCGAAATTTCGATCTGGTGATGCGCCGGGGGGACAACTCCTGCAGCATCGTAAAATGGAGTGGTTGAGAAGAAGATGAAAAACACCGGAAAATCGCACAAGTTCCTGATCCTGGACGGCTCGCCCCCGAAGGCGCCGCAGTTGCGGGACGGTGCCACAAGGGTCTACCTGCACATCTTCCGGAGCATGTCGGCGCAGGGATTTTCCTATCCCTTCACCGGCATGTCGCGCGTACGGGAGGCGCTGCGCATCCATTTCAAACCCCTCCTGGGCGACGCCGCCGCACAGGTCTCCATCATCCCCTTCCTGCTCGGAAAGGATAAAAAGACCTCCACCGGCTGTGCGTTTCTCCTCTTCGGCGACGAAACCCGGGCCTTCGAGGGCGATCTCGGCGCCGCGGATAAATACGCCGTCTGGCCCACCCCCCTTGCCTTCGCCGATACGATCGCGGGCAACGGCCTCCTCGTCTGGCGGGACGAGCAATGGATCGCCACGCTGTGGCTCGACGACTGGGTCCCCAGGTTCTACAAGGCCACGCCGCGCGCCGACAGCGACGAGGAGACCGAGGAGGGAGCGGCGCTCGCCTACATCGCCGGGCAGGGCGGTGCCATCGATCGCCTGGCGCGCCTGCACGCGGAGGATTACACGGAAGAGGACATCCAGGCGCACGGGATGAAAACCCTCTCCCTCTGCCCCGCCTACGAGCACCTCGACCTCTCCAACAAGGGCACGAATCTGCTCGAACAAAGGGAGCGGATCGTCGGTCGCCTCACGAAAATCGGCAGGATCGCCGTCGCGGCGGGCGTCGTCTTTCTCGCCTGCGCGGCGGGGATC
>DAIRUD010000177.1:0-4985 GCA_036803565.1 Synergistaceae bacterium
CGACGGCCCCGCCCGTAAGGCGGTTTCGACGCGGCGTGTCCCGTCGGGCGAAGCGGCGGACCGTGTCGATGTGGGAAAGGCTCCGCGGCGGCTTATCGGGGCTGGAAGAACTCCCGGTATCTGTGGATGCATTTTTCGACGACACTTTTCGCCGCGTCCGCACCCGCGACGGATTCGATCACCGTCCGCTTTCCCTCGAGCTGTTTGTAGACGGTGAAGAAGTGCCGCATCTCGACGGCGATATGGGCGGGCAGCTCCTCGATCTTCTCGTAACCGTTGTAGGTCGGGTCGCCCAGCGGGACGGCGACGATCTTTTCGTCCGGCGCGCCGTCGTCCCGCATGGCGATGACGCCGATGGGGCGGCACTCGACCAGCGACAGAGGGACGAAGATTTCGGTGCTCAGCACCAGCACGTCGAGCGGGTCGCCGTCCTCGGCGTAGGTTCGCGGGATGAAGCCGTAGTTGGCCGGGTAGTGCGTGGAGGTGTACAACACCCGGTCCATCTTCAGGAGGCCGGTCTCCTTGTCCAGCTCGTATTTGACCTTGCCGCCCCTGGAGATCTCGATGACCGCGGGAAAGCGCTCGGCGTGGACGCGCGCCTCCGGCATGTCGTGCCATATGTTCATGTTTTCTCCCCCTCTCGCTTCGGCGGCGGGCCGTCGAGTTGGCCACGGCCGCGCGGCATTTCCCCCGCTTCCAAATCCGACCGCATGGTTATAAGATGTGCGTGACGCGATAGGAGGCGATGCCAATGTTCGATTTTACGTATTATAACCCGACGAAGGTTCTGTTCGGGAAGGGTGTGAACGGAAAGATTGCCGACGAGATCGCGCGGGACGGCGTTTCCGGCGTCCTGCTTCTCTACGGCGGCGGGTCGATCCATAGGACCGGGGTCTACGAGGCGGTGACCGAGGGGTTGAGGCGATGCGGCGTTCGCTTCGCGGAATGCCCCGGCGTGAAGGCCAATCCCGTGCTCTCCAAGGCGCGCGAGGCGGTGGCGGCGGTGCGGGCGGAGAAGCTCGGCGCGATCCTCGCCGTCGGCGGCGGCAGCGTCATCGACTGTGCCAAGGGCGTCGCGGCGGGCGCGCTCTACGACGGCGACCTGTGGGATTTCTACGAGCGGCGCGCCAAACTGGAGCGCGCTCTGCCCGTCTATGCCGTGGCCACCGTCTCCGCGACGGCCTCCGAGATGAACTACACGTCGGTGATGACGAACGAGGCGCTGGGGCTCAAGGTCGGCCTCGGGCACGACCTTCTCTACCCGCGCTGCACGGCGATCGACCCCTCCGTGCAGGCGACGGTTTCCGAGAGGCAGACGGTGGACGGGGGCATCGACGCGGTCTGCCACGTCATGGAGACGTATTTCGACGGGACGATGGCGGGCGTGGAGTTGCAGATGGAGTACTGCGAGGGGCTGATCCGCTCCATCATGCGCCTGGTCCCGATCCTGCGCGAGCGGCCCGGCGATTACGATGCGCGCTCGCAGTTCGCCTGGGCGTCCGTCAACGCCCTCAACGGAACGACCTGGGCGGGACACCCCGGCCGGGGGGATTTCGCCTCGCACGCCATCGGGCACGCGCTCTCGGCCCGCTACGACTCGATCCACGGCGAGACGCTGGCGGCCGTGATGCCCGCGTGGATGCGCTACGTCTGCGCGGACAACCCCGCGCCGTTCGCGCGCTTCGCGGAGCGAGTCTTCGACGCGCGGGGCGGGAGCGAGGCGGACCTCGCGACGCAGGGGATCGACGGGATACGGGCGTGGTTCGCCTCGCTGGGCGCGCCGACGACGCTCCGCGCGCTGGGCGTTCCCGAGGGCGATCTTCCGGAGCTCGCCGCCACCGTGACGCGCAACGGTCCGGTGGGCGTCTTCCGCAAGCTGGCCGGGGAGGACGTCCTGAAGATTTACCAAGCGGCGTTTTAGGGGAAATACCCATCGCGATCGCGCATTGGGGGCGGGGGTGCGGAGGGTGGCAATTCCCTGCCCGGCGCCGATTTCTTCATCGCACTTTCCCGCCGCATTCCTCCCATTTTTTCGGCGTCGCGGAGTATAATGCGGTCGGCGGGGAAGTTTTCCGACGATAACGCGAGCAAAGGAGCAAATACGGAATGCCTGACGAACCGAGGACGATGCGGGAATTTGCGAAAGCGCCCCGATGGTGGCGCACGGAGATCTTGACGGAGATCGTGCCGTCCGAGGACGGCGTCGGCGATCTGCTGCGGATCGTCGAGGAGCGGGGCAAACGGCCCTTTTTCATCGTGGATTCCGCTTTGGCGGGCCAGGGTGCGTTCGGGAGGGTTTTCGAGCGGGCCGACAAGTTCGTCTTCGACGCGACGGCGTCCGAGCCCCGGACGGGGGACGTCGACGCGCTCGTCGCCCTGATCCGGGCGCGGGAGGACGCCCCCGACGTCGTCGCCGGGGTCGGCGGCGGCGCGACGATGGACCTGGCGAAGGCCGTCGGCATCTGCCTGGCGAACCCGAAGAGCGCCGCGGAGTATCAGGGCTACGGGCTGGATATGCGCCGGGGGACGGACATCTGGGTTCTGCCGACACTGAACGGGACGGGGGCCGAGGTCACGCCGATCGCCGTGCTGCGCGGGCCGGAGCGGAAGCTGGGCATCAACAACAATTACACGGCTCCGGCGCTGGCCGTCGTCGATCCGCAGCTCTCCTCCGGCGCGAAGAAGTTCAATCGCTTTTTCACCATGATGGACTGTTACTTCCATCATTACGAGATCACGAAGAGCAAGACCAGCGCGCCGGACGCCGTCCGCGACGCGCTGGACGGCCTGCGCATCGCCAAGGAGGTGCTCTCGCAGGATCTGAGCGAGTTCGATACGGGGCGGGCGATTCGTTCGGCAATGGCCTCCGTTCTGGGGGGCAGCAGCACCATCGGCGGCCGCGTCGGCGTCAGCCACGCCATCTCCTACGGGCTGAGCAACGCCAGCCCGACGCTGCCGCACAGCGTCGCCGTCACGCTTGCGATGCTCGCCTGCCGGGACATCTACACCGACGGGGGGTACGACGACACGCTGCGCTTTCTGGAGATCAACGGTTTCGCGCCGCCCAGGGCGCGGGATTACGGCATCGGCGCGCAGCACGTCGAGAAGATGACGCAGACGGCGCTCGGCATGGAGAAACTCTGGCTCAGCCATTACGGCGACGCCTGGCGCGACACGGTGACGCACGCCTTCGTGGAGGAGATATACCGCCGGATCGTCGCCGCATAGGGCGGTTTTCTTGCTGCGACATTTGCGACATTGCGAATATCGGCCTGCGATCAAAACGAGCCCTTCGCCTTGAGGCGAAGGGCTCGTTTCGATATGCGGTCGTTCAATTTGTGTTTACTGGAATCGTGCGGATTCCAGGCGGTGCAGGACGTCCTCCTTGTCGCGGCCGAGGACGACGGAGACCATCGTCGCCGATTCCGCGGGCGAGATCGCGTCGTCGTCGATGATACCGCAGAGCTTCGCCAGCGCCTTCACCGCCTGGAGGTCGTCGGCCGTGGCGGAGGCCGGATAGAGGATGCTCGACTTCCGATAGTCGAAGGTGGAGGCGTTGCCCGTGTGCGCGACGTCGACGCCGAGGCTCTGGAAGAGCGTGGAGGCCTTTTTGCCGAGGCCCTTCTCCCCGGCTCCGTTGAGCACGGAGATCGTCCCGATGCGTGCCAGCAGCTCCTCGGCCTCGTCGCGGTCGAGGGGCGGCTGTTCCTCGCGGACGGCGAAGATGTGCGCGGCGTGGCCGGACGGCGTGCCGCCGGCGAGCCACGTCTTGGCCGCCTCGGCGTCGGGGAGCCAATAGCTCAGCTTGTCCACGTATCCCTCCTTGCCGGGCAGCATGAAGAGCTCGATGCCGCCGGAGGGGAGGTCGTGCGCGAAGCGCGCCAGCATCATGGCGTCGGCGACGCTCAGGTCGGTGTCGACGCTCTCCAGCGCCTCCGCGGCGATGAAGGGGAGGCGCGGCCAGACGAGCGGCGACTTGACCTTTTTGATCAGGGCCGCCACGAAGCCCTGCTGGCGGCCGACCCGGCCGATGTCGCCCCGGGCGTCGTTGCGGAAGCGCACGTAATGGAGGGCGTTCTTGCCGTCCAGCGTCTGCCGTCCCGCCGGGATGTTGATGTAGAGGCCCTGCGCGCGGTCGCGGTAGACGAGCTTCTTCTCCACGTCGAGCTCCACGCCGCCGAGCATGTCGATGATCTTGGGGAAGGTTCGGAAGCCGACCACGACGTAGTTGTCGATCTCCACGTCGAGTAAGCCGGAGACCGTCCGTTTGAGCAGGTCGATACCGCCGTGGGCATAGGCGTGATTGATCTTCTGCCGTCCGCGCCCCGGGATGGCCACGCGGGAATCGCGCGGGACGGAGAGAAGCCGGACGGTGCGGTTGGCCGAGTCGAAGCAGGCGAGGATCAGCGTGTCGGAGCGGTGTACGTTTTCCAGGTCGTCGAGGCCCGCGATCAAGACGTAGCGCGTTTGCTGCAGGACGGGTTCTTTCTCCTCCGCGACGACGGCCTCGCCGGGCGCGACTTCGCCCTCCGCCTCGGCGGAGACCTCCTCCTGCCTCCAGGGATCCGTGGAATCCCAGAAGATCTTGACGCGCAGGCAGGCCCCCGCAAGCGCGGCGGTGAAGAGCATGAGGACGACGAGCGATATTTTGGCGTATTTCAACGGATTGCAGACCCCACATTCGTCTTGCGCGCGCACCGTGCTGCGCACAGGTTTATCATACCGTGACGATTGTATAACAAAGGAATGGCGGATGAAAGCGGTTTTGCGCGAATTGTGCGAAATATTTGCCGGTTGCCGCGATATTTTTTAAGCCGAAGCGTTCGATCGAGCGGATCGACATTGAAATGTCGCTTTTCGGACAGGATGCCGGAGGCGCTTCGCCGCCTTGGGCGGGGTGCGGGCGGGACTCCGCGAAATAAAGAAGAAGAAACGTTCCGGTACGGTGTCGTCTGGTGCGGAGGGGAGGGTCTGCGAGTCGAAGA
>DAIRUD010000178.1:0-4982 GCA_036803565.1 Synergistaceae bacterium
GGCTCCGTCCTTGTTTCGACGGAGCCGCGTTTGATGTTTTGTGTGGTATCGCCGCTAGCTGCGGTTTCGGCGCGGTGCGAGCGCGATCCCGGCCAGGGCGAGCAGCGATAGGATGCCGAAGCCCGCGTCGCAGCCGCCGCCACCGCCGCTGGACCAGTACTCCCTCTTCTCCAGGACGATCGGGTCGGCGATCCGCTTGTTCGGGCTGCCGTCGTAGATGAAGAGGATTTCGTTGTCCTTGTCGTAGCGCACGCCGTACTCCAAGTTCGTGCCCGTCCGCTCGTCGCAGCCCTCCTCCGGAGCCCGGCCGTCGACCATGACGATGAGCGGGACGATACGCACGCCGCCGTTGGTGATCCTCGCGTAGTCATGGTTCGTCGACTTGCGGTCCATGAGGTCGGAGAGGTCGATCTGGTGGGTCTGGCTGTTGCGCTCGAAGAACTTGATCAACCGATATTCGTCGTGGAACTCGGTCGCCGTGGCGGGGATCTTGGCGCGCGTTTCGCCGTCGGCGTAGTACAGGTAGTCGAAGTCGAAGACCAGCGCGAAGGGAACCATGTCCCCACGCGTCATCTCGTCGGACATGGTCAGGTCGAGCGTCAGCGCCGCCGCGACGTTCTCGCGGTAGCGGTCGAGCCCGAGGTCGGTGGCGATTACCCGGCGGTTCGTGTTGACCGTGGGGACGGGCGAGAGGCCGCCGGCGCCGTAAATGTAGCGCAGGTTCGCGTCGCTGCCCATGCCGGAGGAATTGACGATGCGGGTGGCGCCGTTCGTGCCGTGCAGATACTGGATGTAGCTCTGGTTGAGCGCGTACAGCAGCGTCGCGTCGGTCTCCTCCGTGGAGCCCTCGGCGGGAATGCGCATGTTCTCGCTGAGGTCGTCGTTGCCGCCGCTCGTGGAGCTGACCGTGACGTCGCAGGAGGCGGTGACCGCCGTCGCGCCCGATTGCTTGGCGGAGACGACGACGCGGGTCTGTCCGGCGGTGAGCGGGGTCACCAGCGCCATGTCGGGAGAGGCGGTCACCTGCTCCACCCGGGCCACGCTCGGGTACGTCGAGGTCCACGTGTAGGTCACGTCGGTCGCGGTTCCGGGAACCGGTGTCGCCTTGAGGTAGATCGGCGATTCGCCGATCACGAAGGAGAGCGTGCCCTTGTCGAGCGTCACGCCGGTGAGGGTGGTGGCGGACGTGCCGAAGGAAACGTTCACCATGACATCCGCAGCCGAGACGGGGTTATTATTTGCATCCTGAAGGACGCCGCGGATTGTAAAAGTGTCACTCGCCGCCGGGCCGAAAAATTGGACGAAACATCGGGAACTGCCCTTTGAGTCGAACGTTGTCGCGGAGCTTTGGTTTCCGTTGATTGTGGCCTGTGTCGTGATATTGTCCTTGCCGGGGGTTACGGTCCACCGAATCTGGCTTCCTGCGGCGGTCGAGTCGATGATTCCCGTTGCGGTTAGAACCAGGTCGACGGTCGCTGTCGACGGTTGCAGCGTGACCCTATATTCTGCCCTGCTTCCGCCCAAATTCGGATCGCCGGATAAACTTTCGATCGAACTGCAAGTGATTGTTGCGAACGCCGGTGCCGCCAGTGCGATCAAAAAGGCGGCGAGCGCCAGCAAAAATAAACTCCTCTTCCCTGTTGCGATTCTCATACGTGCAACCCCTCCTCGTGAATGTGACACTTGTGCTGGTGTGTATCCGCACGGTTCCACGAGATTATACAACAATTTTCGTATACCCGTGCTTCAAAAGTGTTCATTTAAAAGGGACTGACGAGAAAAGTCGAGTGGACGATGGATCGAACCCGAATGCGTGGATGTGGATTCGGGGAGAGGGGGAGAAGTCAGTCGTCATAATGCGCTCGGCACTGGGCGATTTCGATCCTGCCGTTTTCGATGCGGTAAATCAGGCGGTTTGTGTCGTCGATCCTACGGCTCCAGTAGCCCTTCCGTTCGTGCTTCAGGAGTTCCGGTTTGCCAATACCGGCGTATGGATTTCGGTCGATGTCCCTCAGAAGCTGGTTGATCCGTTTCAGCGTTTTTCTGTCCTGTTGCTGCCAGTACAGATAATCTTCCCATGCAGCGTCGGACCAAATCTTGATCATTCGTCGTCGGTTTCTATCAGATCATGCATGGTGCCGCCGCCAGCCTCCAACTGCGCCATTGCCTCGCGCAAGCGCGCCTGGTTTTTTATACTGTAAAACGGGTTGTCGCAGCCCACGATCTCAAAAGGAATGCGTTGTTCGCGCAGAACCGCGCGCGCGAAAAGATTGACGGCCACGGACGTGTTCATGCCAGCGTCCGTACAGAAAGCGTCAAAGCGCTTTTTGATGTCCTCGTCCATACGGACGCTTAATGTCGTTTGCGTCACAATACAACACCTCCGCCATACATTGTATGTGTATTGTAACACAATTCCTTTGCCGCCGCTACTCCACCCGGAAGCGGTTCAACGTGTCGCCCAGATCACCGATGGTGTCGGCGGTCTTTCCCGACAGGTTGCGGATGTTTTCCACGACGCGGACCTGGGAGTCCATGGAGCGCTCCACGACCGACACGCTGTCCTGGTTGTCCCCGCTCACGCGGCTGAGATCCCGGATGTAGCCGGTCATCGTATCCTTGGCGCTGCCGACGGTGGCGATGGCTTGGTCGAGGTTGTCGAAGACGGTCTTGATCCGGTCGATCTCGTCGGTGATCGCCGCGAACGTCTTCTCGACCTCCTGCACGTGTTCCGCCTGCTCGTGGGCGATGTCCATGACGCCCGCCACGGCCTCGACGCTCTCGGCGCTGCTGGCGCGGATGGCGTCGATGATCGATTCGATCTTCAGGGCGGAGGTGGCGGAGGCCTCGGCCAGCTCGTTCACGTTGGCGGCGACGACGGCGAAGCCGCGCCCCTGCTCGCCCGCCCGCGCCGCCTCGATGGAGGCGTTGAGCGAGAGCAACTGGGTCTGCTTGGCGACGGCCTTGATCTCGTCGACGATGCCGTGGATGTTGACGATCTGCTCGTTCAACGCCCGGATGTCCTCCGCGCTCTTGCGGCTGCTTTCGAGGCTCTGGGTGTTTTTGTCCACGAGCAGCGAGATTTTCCCCTCGCCCGTCTCCTTGTTGCGGAGGATGCGCTCGACGGTCTGCACGGCCTCCTCGATCTGCAACGAAAGGTAGCCGAAGTCCTGCGAGAGCTGTTCGGAGATCGTCTGGCTGTCGTTTGCGTTGCGGACCTGTCGGGCGATATTTTCCGAGAGGTTGCGTACGCTCGACGAGATGTCCTTGATCCCGTTGTACGAGTCGTCGAGGTTGCGGACCACCTCGGAGGAGCTGTGCGTGATCACCCCCGCGGCGTTTTTCGCGTCGTGGACGATGTGCTTGATCTTTTCCACGAAGAGGTTGAATTTCTCGGCGAAGGCCCCGATTTCATCCCGCGAGCGGATGTCGATCCGCTCGGTCAGATCGCCGCCGCCCTCCGAGATATTGCCCATGATGCGGGCCACGCGGTGAATGGGGGCGAGCAGCGCACGTCGGATGAAGAACATGTAGATGCAGATGACCAGCAGGATCAGAGCCGCCGAGACGACGGCGACGGTCAGCAGGGCCTTGTTGTAGTTGGCCTCGAGGGCTTCGAACTGCGATTTGACGAAGCGCGTGTTTTCGAGATAGCCCGCCGGGTCGATGGAGAGGTAGAGGATGTAGGCGGGCGCGCCGAAACGGGGCACGGCCTTGCCGTAGACGACCGAGGCGCGATCGTCGGACCACTTCAGAAGCGGCCTGTCCTGCCGCGCGACGTCGAGGATCTCGGCATCGGCGACGGTGCCGCCCGGCTGGAACGTCGAGGGCCTGCCCGGTCGGACGCTGTTCGTCAGCACCAATCCCGTCGACTCGATGATGCTGATGGCGTTCAGCTGGGGGTTGCGTTCGATCTGCCCCTGCATGAGCGTCGCCACGCTGGTGGAGGCGTTGAGGGCCGCCTCCAGGATCCCGTCCACGTTTCCGTCCGCGCCCAGCTTGGGGATGGCGGTAAACTTAAAGATCTCTCCCGTTTCGACCTTGATCTTGATGGCCGATGGCAGTTCTGCCGCCTGGCCATCGACGAGCATCCGGTATCCCTCCCAGATGCTGAAGATCGATACGCCGATCGCGGACGCCTCCGTCGATTGATAGAATACGCCGTCCGTACCGGCCAGATAAAGGTCGTCCATGCCGGTCGTCTTCGCCAGGGCGAGCAGCACGTCGTCCGAGAGGGGGCCGCGCGACGCGCGCTCCTGCAGGACGAGGGCCGCGTTGCGCATGGTCCTGTCGATCTCGTCCTCCATGCTGATCAGATAGTTGGCGATGTTGTCGCCCAACGCGACGATCTGCGAGTCCACGAGCTTGCGGTCGTTTTCGTCCAGTTGCGCGGCGATGCTCTCCTGATTTTTTTGCGCCGCGCCGGTGATGAATCCGTAAAAGGCGGTGAAAAACACGAAGGCCGCGAACAGGATTCCTGTGGAAATGATCGTGGTTTTCCGAGATATCGTCATCGAACGAAAGCCTCCTGAGCAACCGCAACATTCGAAGTAGTATCGCTCGTGATTGTAGCAGAGAAAAGGGGAAAAGCACGCAAGGAGCATGGCGCAAAAGAAAAACGGCGCGCTTTGGCACCATGCGGGATCGCCATGGCGGAGTTGTGCCGTTGAAGGAAATATGTCGTGCGAATTGCTTAAATCGGGCGCGAACTCCCGGAACGGGGCACTTGTTTATGCCAGGTTGAACGCGACGGAGTTCGAAGCGGTTTGCCCGATTCGCTTGCAGTATATTTTGGAAATCAATATCGCCAACATATTATTCTATTTCTAATTCAAAATATCGATAATAATATTTATAAAATGTACAATGCCAATGCGTAATTCCATTTCTAATTCATTTCACCTATAATTACCCTACTATTCAGTAGGGGGGAGATAATGATGGCTCGATTGGCAAGCGGCAGAGAGGTTTTGGATGTAGCA
>DAIRUD010000179.1:0-4943 GCA_036803565.1 Synergistaceae bacterium
TCGGCCAGTTCCGCATCGAGGCGCCGCAATGCCTCCAGGTCCACACCGAGCCCGTTTTCCTTAAGGGATAGGAGGGGGGGCGTGAGCGGCACGTCGATCCCCCGTGTCACCCGCAGCATCTCCTCCTCCAGGCCGCCGTCCGCGCGCAGTTTTTCCCAGAGGGCGTAAATCGCCTGCGCCAACTCGATCCCGGTCCCCGGATAGTTTCCGGTCACCTTCGCCAGCTCGTGCGTCTTCGCGTCGGGGTGGTAAAAGTAATGCGCCAGCTCGACGTCCAGAATCCGCTGCGCGCACCGGCGCAGGGCGGGGCGTTTGCGGCACCAGGCGCGATAACCGGCGGTGAGCAGAACATGTTCCTTTTCGGACAGCCAGTCCTCCAGACGCTCCCACCCCGCATCGTCGAGCGCCGCCCATTTTCCCTCCGGCGTCATGACAAGATCCGGCAACTCCGCCAGGACCAGGAACGATTCGCACAGGACCTGTTCCAAATCCGTCTCGATCACCGCGGAGCCCGCGTCATCCTCTGCTTCGTCCGCCGCCTTACGGGCGACGGGACGGCTGTCGAGGTCGAGCCGCGCAAGCAGGCTCTTCAGGCCCAGTCGGCGGCAGATTTCCGCGGCGCGGCCCGAGTCCCCCTCCCCCATATGCAGCCGCTCCGGCTCGACGGCGTCGACCGGCTGCGGCACGACAAGCTCGTAGCTCATATAGGCCGCATCCCGCCCCGCCTCCAGCTTCGCGCGTTGCCCTTTGGGAAGGGATTCCAGCGCCTCGTAGATGCCGTCGAGCGAGCCGTGTGCCGCGAGCAGGCTCCGCGCCGTCTTGTCGCCGATTCCCGCGACGCCGGGAATGTTGTCGACCGCATCCCCCACGAGCGCCAGATAGTCCGCCATACGGGGGGCGGGAAACCCATATTCCTCCCGAAACGTCTCGGCGTCGTAGAGCTTGAACTCGCTGATCCCCTTCGACGGGCGCGCCATCTTCATGCCGCCCCGCAGGATCTGCAGCAGATCTTTGTCCGCCGTCAGGATCAACGCCTCCGCGCCCGCCGTCTCCAGCGCGTCGGCCGTTGCCGCGATCAGGTCGTCGGCCTCCACGCCGTCGCGCACGAACACGGGATAGCCCAGGGCGTCCAACAGATCGAGGATCAGGGGCATCTGCGCCTTGAAGGCGTCCGGCGTCGGCTGTCGCCCCTCTTTATACGCCCCGTACATTTCGTTGCGCGCCGTCGGCCCCTTGGGGTCGAAGAAGAGGCCGAAGCCGTCCGGCCGCCACTCCGCCGCCGCCTTGAGCAGCATGTTCATGAATCCCAGAACGGCGTTGGTCGGCGTCCCGTCGGGCGCGTTCATCTCCGGGAGGGCATAGAAGCCGCGATAGGCGAGCCCGTGTCCGTCCACCAGCAGTATGCGCTCCCGCTTCGGATCGTTTTCCATCTTTTCGGCCTCCGTGGAAATTATTGGGTGTTGCGGTATAATCAAGCACGGTTTTCATTATAGCCCCATACCGCGCAATGCGGGCTGCGTATTTCTTTCTGGAGGTAACCCGGCACATGAAAAAACACGAGAACGTACGCGTGCGGTTCGCGCCCAGCCCCACGGGGGCGCTGCACATCGGAGGCGCGCATACGGCGCTCTTCAACTGGCTTTGGGCGCGCCGCAACGGCGGCGCGTTCGTCCTGCGCATCGAGGACACGGACCGCGAGCGCTCCACCGCAGAGTACGAACAAACCATCATGGACGGCATGCGCTGGCTCGGCCTCGACTGGGACGAGGGGCCGGACGTGGGCGGCGCGTACGGGCCGTACCGGCAATCCGAGCGCATGGAAAACTACACGAAATACGCCAACGAGCTTCTGGAGGCGGGCAAAGCCTACCGGGAGGGCGACGCCGTCCTCTTCCGGGTGCCCGCCGGCGAGCAGATCCGCATCGACGACATGATCTACGGGCAGATCGACGTCCAGAGCGAGAAGGCGTCGGTCAACCAGGACGGCTCCATCAAGGACATCGTCATCATCAAGAGCGACGGCATGCCGACCTACAACTACGCCGTCGTCGTCGACGACCACACGATGAATATCAACTGCGTCATCCGCGGCGAGGACCATATCATCAACACGCCGAAGCAGATCCTCCTCTACCGGGCGCTCGGCTGGGAGCTGCCGAACTTCGCGCACCTGCCGATGATCCTGGGCAAGGACAAGAAAAAACTCTCGAAGCGGCACGGCGCGACGAGCGTCTTCGAGTACCACGACCTCGGCTACCTGCCCGACTCCGTCTTCAACTTCCTGGCCCTGCTCGGCTGGACGCCGGGCAACGACGTGGAGATCTTCGACCGCGCGCTGGCCACGCGGATCTTCGACCTGACGAAGGTCACGCGGAAAGCCGCCGTGTTCGACATGGATAAGTTGAATTACGTCAACCAGGAGCACCTGAAGATCATGGACCCCGCCAAGCGCCTGGCGATCGTCCTGCCCTTCTGGAGGGAACTCGGCCTGCACCCCGAGCGGCACGCGGACAAGTACCTGGAGGACGCGCTGACGCTGATGGGCGGGCGCGGCAAGACGACGCGGGAACTCGCCGAATACAGCGACTACTTCGTGGACTTCGAGCCGGTCAAGCTGCGCTACGACGCCAGCGAAATCGCGCCCGACCGCCTGCCGGTCCTGCGGAAATTCTTCACCGCCCTCGCCGACGACGCGGAGTGGAAGACCGAGAAGCTGGAGGCGTTCACGCGCGCGTGGTGCGAGACCAACGCCGTGCCCCTCAAGGAGATCGCCATGCCGCTCCGCTGGGCGCTTACCGGGCAGAAGGTCAGCCCCGGCATCTTCGAGGTCGCGGAACTACTGGGGCGCGACGAGTGCCGGACGCGGCTGGCCTACTACAATTTCGTCGAATAACACCGCACAGCCGGTAAAAATCATGCACAGCAAAGGAGGAGCGGAACCCCGCTCCTCCCGTCGTCGCGAGACAGACGCGATATCGGCCAGAACGGAGGAATCGCATATGAAAACCTATCCCATCCCGCTCGTCCCCGGCCCCGTCTCCGTCCCCAGGGAGTACCGGGAGGCATATCTGAAGGATTACGGCAGCACGGACCTCGAGGACGATTTCTTCGACTTGCTCGCGGAAAACCAAAACCTGCTGCGCCGCCTGCTCAAAACGGCGGGCGACGTGACGATTCAATCCGGCGAGGGCATGCTGGTCCTCTGGGGTGCGCTCAAGAGCGCGCTGCAACCGGGCGACCGCGTACTGGCGATCGCCAACGGCCTCTTCGGGCGGGGTTTCGCGGACATGGCCCGCGCCGTCGGCGCGAAGGCCGAGGTATTGGAGGCCGCCCCCGGGACGTTCGTTTCGACGGACGCATTGCGCGAGCGGATCGCCGCCTTCCGTCCGCACATGATCACCGCCGTGCACTGCGAGACGCCCTCCGGCCTGCTGAACCCGATCGGCGCAATCGCCCCGGCCGTCCGCGAAAGCGGCGCGCTCTTCCTCGTCGACTTCGTGGCCAGCGCATTCGGCGCGGACGTCCGCGTCGACGAATGGGGCATCGACTTCGGCCTGCTCGGCTCGCAGAAGTGCCTGTCGCTCCTCCCCGACCTCTCCATGACGACGGTGAGCAAAACGGGCTGGGAGGCCGTGGAACGCACCGGGTACGGCGGATACGACGCCCTCCTGCCCTGGCGAAACGCAATCGCCGACAAAGCGCTCCCCTACACGCACAATTGGCACGCCAACGCCGCGCTGAACCTGGCCTTGAAGAAAACGCTCGAGGAAGGACTGGACGCCTCCTTCCGCAGGCACGAAGAGGCCGCCGCCTATTGCCGAAGCCGCGCACGCGCAATGGGGTTGGAGCTTTACGCCAAGGACGAATCCCTCGCTTCTCCCACGGTGACGGCGATTTACGTTCCGGCGGGCTGGACCTGGGCGGAACTCGACGCGGCCCTGCGGGCCAAGGGCGCCGCCTTCGGCGGCAACTACGAGGATCTCGCGGGCAAGGTCTTCCGCGTCGGCCACATGGGCTCGCAGGCCGATATGGAGCTGGTGAGAAACGGCATGGACGTTCTGGAGGAAGTGCTGCGATCGAAACAGCCCGCGTAAGGCGC
This sequence comes from Synergistaceae bacterium, assembly GCA_036803565.1. Taxonomy (GTDB): domain Bacteria; phylum Synergistota; class Synergistia; order Synergistales; family Synergistaceae; genus DAIRUD01. Next base: position 4,100 of record DAIRUD010000179.1, read on the forward strand.
TCCAAACGCGACAATCGAAGCGGGAGGCCCGGCGGCGTATTCCATACCGCCACAGGCCTCCCGCAAACGTTACGAAACGTTTTGCGAGATCACCGCGCTTATTGCTTCTTCAGCTCCTTGGACCACGAGTCCTTCAGCGACACGGTGAGGTTGAACACCGGACGCGCCTCCGTCGTCTCCTGATCCGCGCAGAAATAACCCTGCCGCAGAAACTGGAACTTGTCCAACGACTTCGCCGACGCAAGCGACGGCTCTACGAGCGCGTTCTCCATGACGACGAGCGACTCGGGATTCAGGTAATCCTTGTAGTCCTTGCCCTCCTCCATCTCGCTCATGTTGCGCAGCGTAAAGAGATGACCGTAGAGGTTGACCTTCGCCGGAACGGCGTCGCCCGCCCAAACCCAGTGCAGCGTGCCCTTGACCTTGCGGCCGTCCGGCGCGTCGCCGCCCCGGCTGTCCATGTCGACCGTGCAGCGCAGTTCGGCGACCTCGCCCGCCGCGTCCTTCACGACCTCCGTGCAGGTGACGAGATAGGCGTGCTTCAGGCGCACCTCTTTGCTCGGCGAGAGGCGGAAGAAGCCCTTGACCGGCTCCTCCATGAAATCCTCGCGGTCGATATAGATCTCGCGCCCCATCTTGATCGTCCGCGTCCCCGCCCCCGCGTCCTCGGGGTTGTTCTCGGCGGGCAGTTTGTCGACGAAATCCTCCGGCCAGTTTTCGAGCACGACCTTCAAGGGGCGCAGCACCGCCATGGCGCGCAGGGCGGTCTTGTTCAGCTCCTCGCGCAGAAAGTGCTGCAAGAGCTCGATCTCCACCATGCTGTCGGCCTTGGAGACGCCGATCT
>DAIRUD010000180.1:0-4926 GCA_036803565.1 Synergistaceae bacterium
TCCCCTGCCGGGGGTGCGGGGGCGGCGCCCCCGCGACCGTTACGCTAGATGCGCGCCCACACCTCTTTCGCGTGTGCGCGGGCTTTGGCGAAGACCTCGCCCTCGTCGATATTCGTCAGCTTCCGGTTTTCCATCAATACGTTGCCGCGCGCGACCGTCGTCGTGACACTCCGCCCGGACGCGCCGAACAGCAGGTGCCCGTTGACGTTGTTTTCATCCAACTCCGTCGGCGGCAGGTAGTCCGAGACGATCACATCCGCGGAATAGCCCGGTGCGAGCCGCCCGATCGGCACATCGAAGTAGCGTTCCGCAATGGTCGGATTGTTCTCGAAGAGCATCGCGGGAATCTCCGCCCAGGCGACGTTCGGGTGCCGATTGTGATGTTTCTGCAGCGCGTTGGCCATCTTGTAGGACTGGAGCATGTCGCTGACGTAGCCGTCGCTGCCGAGCCCCAGGAGGATGCCGCGCGCATACAGGTCCAGCACGGGGCTGCAACCCACCGCGTTGCCCATGTTGGACTCGGGGTTGTGGACGACGGCCGTTCCGCTCTCGCGCAGGATCTCCTTCTCCGCGTCGTCGATATGGATGCAGTGGACGGCGATGGAGCGCGGACCGGTGATGCCGAACGCGCGGAAGCGCTCCGCGATCCGCTTTCCGTATCGCCGCAGGGAATCCTCCTCGTCCGCCGGTCCTTCGGCAACATGGACGTGATATCCGGCGTCGAGGTCGCCCATCGCCTCGGCACAGGCGGCGAGCGTCTCGTCGGAGAGCGTGATGGAGGCATGCAGCCCGAAGGTGCCAGCCAGCAGGTCCGAGCCCTCGGCGCGGGCATGCCGGATGAACGCGACGTTCTCCGCGATCCCCTCGCGCATCGCGGCCGCTCCGTCGCGGTCGGACACTTCGTAGCAGAGGCAACTGCGGATCCCGGTTTCACGGGCCGCATCGGCGATGCGAAACAGGCTGCCGGGGATGGCGCAAGGGCTGGCGTGGTGATCCAACACCGTCGTCGTGCCGTTCTTGATGCAGTCGATCATGCAGGTCATGGCGCTGTAGTACGTATCTTCCAGCGTCAGGGCCTTATCCAGTTTCCACCACAGCCGCTCCAGCACCTCGTTGAAATTCTGCGCCGGAACCCCTTTTCCCGGGAAACCGCGCGAAAACGCGCTGTAGTAATGCATGTGGGCATTGACGAAACCCGGCATGACAAGGCCGCCGCGGGCGTCGACGAACCGTGCGCCGGAATATTTCGCGCGCATCTCCGTCGTTTCGCCGACCTCGGCGATCCGCGCCCCATCCACGACGACGCAACCGTCGGCGTAAAACGCATTGCGGGCATCCCGCGTCACGACCCTTCCGTTTCCGATCAGCAACATGCGCAGCACCCCCTCCCGGCCGCTTCCGCGTTCAGCAGCCGCAACCGCAGGAGCAGCACAGCCTGTCGTACGTCGGGAACTCCCCGTCCCAAACGACGCTGCGATAGCGCGCCGGGTCGGTATCGCCCTCGGTGCTGAAGAGCAGAACGGTTGATTTTTCGTTCAGCCCCAGCGCATCCCGCAGGCCGCGCAGGTCCGTGCTTTGCATGACGAAGGTGAGCAGTCCGGCGGTCACCGCTCCGGACTCGCCCGAGACGATTCGCGGATCGCCGCCGAGCGGCGCGCTTAATACCCGCATACCGCGCGCGGCGACGTAGTCGGGGCACGATACGAACGCGGAGGCGTAATCGCGGAGCATGTCGTAGGCGATGGTGTTCGCTTCGCCGCACGCGAGGCCCGCCATCAGCGTGTCCAGATCCCCCGTCACGGCGTGCGGCTTGCCGTCGCCGGCCACCGCCGACTTATAGAAACAGTCGGCCTTGTCCGCCTCGACGACGACGACCTTCGGCGCGGCTTGGGGAAACCTTGCCCGAAACACGCCCTGCACCATACCCGCGAGGGAGCCGACGCCCGCCTGGATGAATACGTGCGAAGGGTCGGCCGCGCCGTCCGTGCGCATCTGCTCCAGCGCCTCGTCGGCCATCGTCCCGTAGCCCTGCATGATCCACAGCGGGATCTCCTCGTAACCCTGCCAGGCGGTGTCCTGCACGACGATCCAGCCCTTCTCCCGGGCCTCCTCGGCGGTCAGGCGGACCGATTCGTCGTAGTTGACGTCGCGGATCGTCACCTTCGCACCCTCCGCCGCGATGGCGTCGAAACGCTGCTTCGAGGACCCTTTGGGCATGTATACGACGGATTTCTGTTTGAGGACGCGCGCCGTCCAGGCGACGCCGCGCCCGTGGTTGCCGTCGGTCGTGGTGGCGAACGTCACGTCGCCGAGCGCTTTCCGCGTCTCGTCTCCGGTCAGCACGTCGTAGGGGAGTTCGCGCAGGTCTTTATCGAGCCGCTGCGCCAGATATTTGGCGATGGCATACGAACCGCCCAGCACCTTGAAGGCGTTGAGGCCGAAGCGGTAGGACTCGTCCTTGAGGTAGACGGCCCCGACGCCCAGCATCTCGGCCAGGCGATCGAGCTTGTGCAACGGCGTGGGCGCGTACCCCGGAATCGTGGCGTGGAACGCGCGCACCTCCTTCATCCGCTCCGGCGCGAAATCGTCGACGCGCGCGCCGGGGTTCCTGAAATACCGCGTATCCTCGTTGGATATCCACTGGATCGAACCGTTCCGCTGCTCTGTCATGCGAAAGACCTCCCCATTCGTTGTCGTGTGATCGAAAACCCGTTATCGTGTTATTTCAAATATCTGTAGATCGTCTGTTCCGAGACGTCGAGGCGTTCCGCCACCTCCGAGACCGCTCCTTTGAGCAGGAAAACGCCGCGCTCGTCCAGTACGTCCACGATCTCTTTCTTCTCCTCCGGAGTCATCCGCCCCGCGTCGACGCCGTAGGAGGCGAAGACCTGGTCGATGACGCTGTACACCATCTCGCGGATCGAAGCGCCCTGCTCCTCCCCCCCGTTGCCCTCCGCGGAGGGGGACTCCGCTCCGGCGACCTCCTCCACGGAGATCATTTGTCCGATGATCCGGTGCGCCTCCCAGAGGGCGGAGAGGTCGCTGTTGGTGCCGAGCATACCGATGATCTCCCCCACCTCGTCGCGAATGAAGAAGGTCGACGACTTCAGGAATTTTCCGTCGCTCCCGGCCTTGCCCAGATAATTCGTGATGAAATCCCTGTTCTCCTGCCTGCCCCTGCGAAGGATGTAGGATGCGAAATCGGTCATGGAAGCGCCGACCTCGCGGCCGGAAATCCGGCTGTTGCGGATCGCGACCAGAGAGTGCTCCTTATCGCGAACATCGTGCAGCACGACCTCCGTATTCGCGCCGGCAATCTCGGCGATGAAATCGACCAACGGCAGGTAGGATCGAACTTTCAGTTCCGCCGACGTCATGAAGAGCACCTCCTTCAATAATTATTTTTTATTATGATAATTTTTTCTTATTCACATCATAGAACCTTTCTGCCCCCTTGTCAACCGTTTCCGCGAAGACCTTGAAAAATCGGTATATATCCGGAGGCCTAGCACGGGCGAGGGGAATCCTGTACAAAATCGGGGCCGAAGGGTAATCTGTCGCATATACGCTCTGAGGAGGGAGACCATGAAAGCAATCACATTCGACGTCAACGCGGCTAAGAAAAATCGGCAGGCGTTTCCGGCGCTTGCGAGAAAACACAACGGGTACCATCTCGCGTTCTTCGACGGCCCCGGCGGAACGCAGGTGCCGACCCCGGTCGTCGAGGCGGTTTCGGAGTATTACAGGTCGCACAACGCCAACAGCCACGGGATGTTCGTCACCACGCGGGAGACGGACGAAATGCTGCAAAGAGCGCGCGAGGCGACGGCCGATTTTCTCGGCGCGCCCTCCTGGCGCTGCATCTCCTTCGGCGCGAACATGACCACGTTGAACTACGCCCTCGCCCACGCGCTCGCCAAAGACCTGCAGCCGGGCGACGAGATCCTGATCACCGAGCTGGACCACGAGGCCAACCGCGGCCCCTGGAAGAATCTCGAACGGTACGGCGTCGTGATCCGGGAGGTCGCCCTGCTCCCGTCCGGGGAATTGGACTACGAAGATATGCGCGCGAAGATCGGCGGGCGCACGCGCATCGTCGCCATGGGCATGTCGTCGAACGCATTGGGCACCGCCAACGACGTCGTCCGCGCGCGCGAACTGAGCGCCGCCGTCGGCGCGAAACTGGTTTTGGACGCCGTCCACTACGCGCCGCACCACCCCATCGACGCCGACGGCATCGGCGTCGACTTCCTCCTCTGCTCGGCCTACAAATTCTACGGCCCGCACGTCGGCGTGCTGTACGCCAAGCCGGGCGCGCTCGACGACCTGCGGACGGACGCCCTCTGCACCCAGGAAGCGGACGCGCCGTATCGGATCGAAACGGGCACCCTCAATCACGAGGGCATCGCGGGCACGCTCGCCGCGGTGGAGTACATCGCCTCGCTCGGGGAGGGCGCGACCCGCCGGGAGCGGATCGTCTCGGCCATGGCGGGCATCGCCCTCTACGAGCACGCGCTGGCGGCGCGTTACTACGGGGAAGTCGCCCAAATCCCCGGCGTCAGGGTGTGGGGCCCCGATTTTTCGCGCAACCGCGTCCCCACGGTCTCGGTCTCCATCGACGACATCACGCCGCTGGAGGCCGCCAGACAGCTCGGCGAAAAGGGCCTGCTGCTCTGGGACGGCGACTTTTACGCCGCCAAGGCCATCGAGGTGCTCGGCCTCAGGGAAGCGGGCGGCGTCCTGCGCATGGGGGTGTCGCTTTACAATCTCGACGAGGAGGTCGACAGGTTGCTGGAAGGGATTCGAACGCTGAAAAAGGGATACTGAGTTGCGATCGCGCCGGGATTGCGCTGAAAAACATCTGCGGTCGCAGCAAGGATTCAGAAGAAGCGATCTTTCTACATAGATCGCGGGGGCTCTGCCCCC
>DAIRUD010000181.1:0-4921 GCA_036803565.1 Synergistaceae bacterium
CCGTCTCCCACGTTCTGGTCCGGAAGAATTTCGCCGGCAAGATGGTGGGCCGCCTGCGCGTCCTTTGGCGCGCCAAGGGGGCCTATGAAGGGGAGAAGACGATCGTGCGCCCGCCCTTCAGCTTCTACGGCGAGGTGCATATCGAACCCGACGCCATCGAGCAGTTGGCGGTGTACATCGCCGCCAAGGTGCCGCAGGTCGCGACGGATCCGGTGGTGCGCGTGTATTCCGAGGCGGAGGACGCGCTGAATATCGATATCGACCTGAAGATCGTCCCCGGTGCGAAAAATATGATCGCCGTGGCGAACCTCGTGCGGCAGCGGGTTGTGAAGAGCGTGCGCTATTTCAGCGGGTTGGACGTGCGCAACGTCAACGTCAACGTGGTGGGGGTGGTGTTGTCGTGACGGAGGACATGACCGCGCCGGCCGCGGGGGAGCGCTTTCGCATTCCGTCGGAGTGCCGCGCGGACGTTGCCGACAAACTGTGGGGCGCTTGCGTCGCGCGGGCACAGGCATGTGCCGCCTGCCAGCTCTGCTCCGCGCGCAACACGGTCGTCTTCGGCGAGGGCAATCGGCACTCCTCCCTCATGTTCGTCGGGGAGGGTCCCGGCGGCGACGAGGATGCGCAGGGCCGGCCGTTCGTCGGCAAGGCGGGGCAGTTGCTGACGCAGATCCTCGCGGCGGCGGGTATTGCGCGCGAGGATGTCTACATCACCAACGTGGTGAAATGTCGGCCGCCCGGCAATCGGGACCCGCTTCCCGAGGAGATGGCCGCCTGCGACGCCTACCTGCAGACGCAGATTCTGCTGGTTCGCCCGGCGCTGATGGTCCTGCTCGGGTCGACGCCGACGAAGTGGCTGCTGAAGACGACCAGCGGCATCACGAAGCTGCGCGGAAAATGGTTCAATTGGCGCGGCATCGCGGTGATGCCGATGTTTCACCCCAGTTACCTGCTGCGCTATCCGGACGGAAAAAAGCAGGGGAGCCCCAAGCACCTCTCCTGGGTGGACATCCAGGAGGTCAAGCGACAATGGGAAAACGTGAAGGAGAAGGGGCGGTTGGAGGATGTCGAATTTGCCTGAATCCGGCGACGCGCGGTCCAAGCGCGCGGAATGCCTGCCGAGGCATATCGCGATTGTGATGGACGGCAACGGGCGCTGGGCCAAGCGCCGCCGCCTCCCCAGGGTGATCGGCCATCAGGCGGGGATGAAGGCGCTGGAACGGATCATCGATTACGCCAAGGAAATCGGCATCCGCTATTTGTCCGTCTACGCGTTCTCGACGGAGAACTGGAAGCGGGCGGACAGCGAGGTGCAGGGGCTGATGGGCCTGTTCCGCTATTACCTCAAGGGAAAGATCGCGCAGATGCACAAGCGCAAGGCGCGCGTCCGCTTCGCCGGGGCTCTGGACATCTTCCCCGCGGACATCCGCAGTATCGTGGCCGATGCCGAGGCGCTCACGGCGGACAACGAGGCCATCGACGTCATTTTTTGCGTTAACTACGGCGGCAGGCAGGAAATTTTGCACGCGGCGGAACGCCTGCGCGCCTCCGGCGCGGAGCCGCCGTATACGGAGGAGATGTTTCGCGAGGTCCTCTATTTGCCGGACCTTCCCGACCCCGACCTCTTGATTCGCACGGGGGGCGAGTTTCGGATCAGCAACTTCTGGTTGTGGGAGTGCGCGTACAGCGAGCTGTACTTTTGCGAGGCGTACTGGCCGGATTTCGGTAGGGCGGAGCTGGACGCCGCTCTGGAGAGTTACGCCGGGAGGGAGCGACGCTATGGCACTGCATAGACCCCCATCCGGGGCGAAGGTGAAAAAGCCCGCCGAGGAGAAGGCGACGGAGGAGAACAAAGCGCACGCAGAACTGGCGAACCGCGTCGTCGGCGGAGCCGTCGTGACGGTCGCGATCGTCGGCGGGATTTTGATGGGCGGCTGGGTCTGGTCGATCGTCGCCTCGGTCATCGCCATCGGCTCCCTGTGGGAGCTGTATCAGATGATGTACAAGAAATTCCGCCTCTCCCGCGCCTGGGGGCTCGTCGGCGGTGCCCTGATGCTGTTCACCGTTTCCCTGGGGCTGGGGTATGCCGTAACGCTCTCGATTCTCACCCTCACCGCGTTCCTGATACTCTTCACGGAGGTCGTGCGCCGGGAGAGCACGGGGGAGAGCTACGCCCTCTGGAATATGGGCGGGACGCTCGCCGGCATGATCTATGTCGTGTTGCCGTGGAGCTTTTTGATCTATATCCGTTCGCTCACCTGGGGCTATGTCTTTCTGTTTACGGTCTTCTTCTGTACGTGGAGTTGCGATGTCGGGGCCTATTTGATCGGCTCGAAATTCGGGGAAAAACGCTTCTGTCCGAGAGTTAGCCCGAAAAAGAGCTGGGAGGGGTTTTTCGCCGGCGCTTTGGCCAGCACGGTCTGCGGTGCGCTTCTCGCGCGCGTGTTCGAATTCCCGCCCATCCCGCTGTTGCTGCTCGGCTTGATCTGCGGAATCGCCGGCCAGATCGGCGACCTCGGGGAGTCCGTTCTCAAACGAGAGGCGGAGATCAAGGATTCCGGAAACATCATTCCCGGCCACGGCGGTTTTCTCGATCGCTTCGACAGCATCCTGATCAACGCGACGCTGGCCTTCTTCATCTTCGAGGTGCTCGGCTGAGATGGCGCTGCGCGTTGTGCTGATCGGTGCCACCGGCAGCGTCGGGACTTCCGTCCTCGATATCTGCCGCCGTTTCCCGGAGCGTTTCGAGCTCGTCGCCCTGGCGGCGAGGACGAACGCGGATGCGTTGCTGGAGCTCGCGCGCGAGTTCGGCGTGCGTTGCGCCTGTCTGCACGCCCCCTCCCGGGAAACGTGCCGTCGTTTCGCCGATGCGGGCGTGGATCTGGAATCCGGATCGAGCGGTCTCTGTGCGCTGGCGTCCCGGTGTGACGCGGACCACGTCGTCTTCGCCTCGTCGGGGACGGATGCGATTCCGGCGTTGCAGCGCGCGCTGGCAGCGGACAAGGATGTATCCCTCGCCAATAAAGAGAGCGTCGTCGCGGCGGGGCCGTGGGTCATGCCGCTCGTCCGGCGGAAGGATCAGCTTCGCCCGGTGGACAGCGAGCACAGCGCCATCTGGCAGTGTCTGCGCGACGAGCCGGAGAGGTGTGTCGCCAAGATCTACCTGACCGCCTCGGGCGGACCGTTCCGGGATTGGCCGATCGAGAGGATGCGCGGTATTCGTCCCGAGGACGCGTTGCGGCACCCGGTCTGGAGCATGGGCGCGAAGATCACCGTCGACTCGGCGACGCTGATGAACAAGGGCATCGAGTGCATCGAGGCGATGCAGCTCTTCCACCTGCGCGCCGACCAGGTCGGCGCGTTGGTCCATCCGCGCTCGCAGGTGCACGGGCTCGTCGCCTTCACCGATGCGACGATGAAGCTCCTGTTCTCGCGGCCCGACATGCGCCTTCCGGCGGCGGCGGCGCTGGCGTGGCCGGACCGCCTTCCTCTCGCAGCGGAGCCGTCCCTGGCCATCCCCCCTGTCGCGGAGTGGGCTCTGCAATTTACGGAACCGGACACCGATCGCTTCCCTTGTCTCAACCTGGCGTTGGAGGCGGGGCGACGCGGCGGCGCGTATCCGCCCTTGCTCATCGGTGCGGACGCCTTTGCCGTAAACGCCTTTCTGGAAGAGCGGATTTCCTTTTTAGAAATTTATTGTATAATCGAAAACGTATTGGAAAGGTATGCGGGTGGCGCTCCCGTTACCTTGGAGGACGCGGTCGATCTGATCTCGCAAGGGGAGCGCATGGCAAAGGAGATTTGTAGCGAACAAAATGGAGGATGGAAAATCAATCGATGACGTTTCTGGTAAGTCTCTTTTCGTTTCTGTTGTTGATCGGCATCTGCGTCGTCATTCACGAGGGCGGGCACTATCTCGCCGCCGTGTGGCGCAGGGTGCAGGTGCATGAGTTCGCCTTCGGCATGGGGCCGAAGCTGATCGGAAAACGACGCGGCGAGACGCTGTGGTCGTGGCGGCTCTTGCCCATCGGGGGATTCGTCCGCCTGGAGGGCATGGAGGACGAGCCTCTCCCCGGGGAGGTGCCGGACCCGACGCGGGCCTTTCCGATTCGGCGCGCCTGGGAGCGCTTTGCGATCATCGCCGGCGGCCCGGCGGCGAACATTCTGCTGGCGTGGTTTCTCGCCATGTTGCTGTTGACGGCGTACGGCGTTACGGATCTGAAGTCGCCGGTGGTCGGCAACCTCATGGAGGGGTATCCGGCGGAGCGGATGGGTGCGATGCCGGGCGACCGTGTCGTCTCCATCAACGGCACGGCGATCGGGGAATGGTCCGATATCCGCACGACGCTGCAAAATGCCGAGACCGACAGCGTGCGTATCGTCGTGGAGCGGAATGGGGCGGAGGTCGCGCTTGAGGGCGCCGTCCCGCGCGACGAGGAGCGCGATGCACGGTTGTGGGGCGTGCAGCCTGGGCGCGTGCGTTACCCGATCTGGAAGGCGGCGGCGAATGCGCTGGGTTTCTGTTGGGATTTGAGTGTCCTGATCCTCAAAGGCCTCTGGCAGATGCTGACGGGGGAGATTCCCGCGGACGTGGCCGGACCGGTGGGCATCGCGAAGATGGCCGGGGAGCAGACGCGGGCGGGCTTCTGGTCGTTCATCTACTTCCTGGCGGTCATCAATCTCAACCTCGGCCTGCTGAATCTGATGCCGATCCCGGCCTTGGACGGCGGAAGGTTGGTGTTTCTGCTCGGCGAGATGGTGTTCGGCAGGAAGTTCCCGGAGCGGTGGGAGAATCGCATTCACCTCGCCGGCTTCGTGGTGCTCATGGGGCTGATTCTGTTGGTGACATGGATGGATATCGCAAAATTGATCGGTTAAGAACGACGATATGCGATCTATTTCAAAGCGTGCCGACCCTGTC
>DAIRUD010000182.1:0-4920 GCA_036803565.1 Synergistaceae bacterium
CGCCGCTCGAAACACCCACGTAGCATCCCTCCAACTCGAATTGTGCGCAGAGCGCAAAGTCCCCGTTTTTTCCGTCGGCACAGTTGGCGACGCGGCAGCCGCGTGCGCGGGCCGCCGCGACCAGCGCCCCCGCTTCCGCCTGCGGCACCGCGAGAAGCGCGAAATCGTGCGCCGCGAAATCGTCCGCCGCCGCCCGTCGCCTCTCCCAAACGATATCTCCCCGCGCCGCGGCGTTACGCAGGCGTTCGGTGGCGTCGGGGGAGACGAGCCGGACGAGCGCTCCGGCACGCAACAGCGTATCCACCTTACGCTCCGCCACCCCGCCGCCGCCGACGACGAGAATCGGGCCGCGGTCCAGGTTGAGGGAGACGAGCAGCCGATAGGGGCCGGTCATCATTCTCCCGACGCGCCGGTCGGCTCTCCCGACAGGATGCGCCAGGTCCGCAGGCTGTGGGAGGCTGGGGAGGCGATCAGGGGGTGCAGATACGCCTTTACGATCGACGCGCCGAACAGCGCCAGCTCCTCCTCCGGTATCTTCATCTTTTCCGCGTATGCCGCCGCCTTCTCCCGCACGACCGCCTGCGCGCGCGCCATGGCCAGGTGCTTCCACGTCTCGTCGGTCAACATGGAGATCTCCGAGGTCAGCGCCCCGGCGGCCTTTTCCGCCTCCTGCTCGAGCGTGACCAGTAGGCGATCATAATCCTCCAGCAGGTTCGCGGCGATTCCGTGCATTTCGTCGAGCGTGATGCGCACACCGTCGCGCGGCTCGCTCTGGTGCGGCGAGCCCAGGTCGAAGATCCGCGTCGCCGGCATGGCGTCCGCGTCCGCCGCCGTCAGGACGGGGCGGTCCGACCCCGTGCAGAGGAAGACCGCGTCGCAGTTCGCCGCATATGCCTTCCAGGTCTTCCACTCCACATAGGCGCAGCGTTCGAGTTTTTTATCGAGCTCCCGCGCGCTGCGGTTGGTGATGCCGACCCGAAAGCCCATGGCCAGAAGCACCTGCGCCGTCTCCTGCCCGACCATGCCGAGGCCGACGACGAGCGCGGCGCGATCCCCCGCCGCCTCCCGCCCACCGATCTGCTTGGCGAAGCTGTCCGCCGCGATGAAGGGGATGGAAGGCTCGCGTCCGGGGTGATAGCACGTCCGGAGCGTCGCCGCCATGCCGATGGCGCGCTGAAAGAGACGGTGCAAAACCTTTCCGCAGGCATCCGCCTCGGCGTAGGCCTGCTTGATCTGCGCGACGATATGCGACTCCCCGCGCGCCATGCTCTCCAGGCCAAGCAGCACCCGCAGCAGATGGCGCACGGCGTCGAAATCGAACAGGACGCGCGCCCCCGGCAGGGCCAGGGAGACGGGAACGCCGACGGTGTTCGCACCCTCCGCGAGCACCAGGTAAACCTCGCTTCGATTGCAGGTGGCAAGGCGCAGGAACTCCTCCACCTTCCCCTCGGCGCGAAGCCGCTGCAGGTCCTCGGCGCGCGCCGCCGCGCACATCGCTCTTCCCTGCACGGTCGACGCGTTATGATCGAGCGTTACGACGCAAATCCTACCCATTTCCCATCACTCCCGCGGCACACCAGGCGATCAGGATCGACACGGCCTCGAGAGAGAGCGTCGTCGCCAGGTGCCATCGAATCAAATTGCCCATCAGTTCGCGCGGAAAGATCCCCATCCAGTAGCCGACGTTCTGCCGCATCATTCTGGTGATCGTCCCGATCATATTGCCGATCAGTAGCGCCAGCACCGCCTGCGGCACGTTCAGATCCCCGGCCGCGAGCACGCCCCGCGCCGCCGACAACGCCGCCGTCACATGCGCCAACGCGCTTACCGCGACCGCCCAGCCCTGCGGCGGAAGAATCCGGGCCCAGGCGTACTGCGCGACGTGATCCGTAAAAAAGCGTTCGATCAGCGGTATCAAAGCGTACGTCACCGCGAAGAAGGCCCACGCCCAGGGCAGGGAGCGCGTGACGGTGCGCAGAAGGCGCTTCCTGCGCGCCTTGGCGTCCACCGGACGGGAGGGGCGCGCGGCGGCGAGATCCCCGGTCGCCGCATGCACGCCCGAGCGCCGCAGCAGGCAGAGCAGCCAGACGAACCGCACCGCGCTGCGCGAAACCAACACCAGGGCGTAGATCAAACCCGCACGCCCGGCGATGCTCAACGCCGTGCTCGCCGTCACCACCCAGCGTTTGAGATAAGCCGGAAAAGCGAGCGCCAACGTGCCATACGTCGCCTCGTCCCGCGTGATCTCGCCGTCCGCGTAGCTGGCGGCGATGAGCGCGGCCCCCGTCTTCGGGGAACCGAGCGCCATCAGCAACGCCGCCGCCACCTTGTTGTGGATTCCCCACCGCGCCAATCGCGGAATGACGGGGGCAAACAGCCGATCCACCACACCGGAGCTGAGAATGACCTCGCCCACGAACAGGCCGACAACGACGTTGCAGGTCAGGATCAGCTCCGCCCGCAGCAGGCCGCGCCAGAAGGCGGGGTCGGCGAGGGAAAAAACGCTCACTGCCCGCCTCCTCCCCGCAGGGAGCCAAGCTTCGCGGCTCCTCCGCGCCGAACGCCGGATCGCATACCGCGCGCCACCTGCGCACCACTCCTAATTCCTGTCCCTCCAGAGGAGCAGGACGGAGAGATAATCGTCCGTGGGGCGGCGCGCTTCGTCGCCCGTCACCACATACTGCTCGGGAAGGCCCGCCCGGTGCACGCGGACCGCCTTCGCCCAGGGACCGGTCGTCGCCAGCAGTTCCGTCAAGCCTTCGCCGAGCGCGGAGGGTTTGTACAGAGCGGCGCAGTCCACCGCCCGCAACGTCTCCGCGAGATCCCCGGCGTTGCGCGATCCGGGGAGCACCGCCAGGCGCTCCTCGCCCATGGCGATGAACTCCTCCGCCAGGGAGGAGGCGAGGGAGTGCGCCGAAATCCCCGGCAGAAGCCGCAGGGAGAGGTCCGGGCAGATGCCGCGCCAGACGTCGTAGAGATACGCCACCGTCGCATACAGGACCGAATCGCCGATCACCGGCAGCGCCACGGAATTCGCACCCTGCCAGACCGGCCGCAGCTCCTCCAGCTGCCGCGCGATCTCCGCGTCCCGCCGGGCCGCGTCGTTCGTCATGGGAAACCAGAAATCGTGCATCTCCCGCTTTCCGCCGAGCCGCACGAAGATATCCCCGGCGACGCTGCGCCTGCCCTCCGCGGAGACGGGGATGAACACCACGTCCGCCTCCTCTATCGTCCGAACGGCCCCGAGCGTCACGAGATCGGGATCACCCGGGCCTACGCCTACACCATACAGAATCAAACGGATCACTCCTCAAATCGGCTCCGGGCGACGCCCGGGCGTGTGGATTCGGCGTCGCCGCGACGCCGTGCCGTTATTTTCGCTCCTGCCTCTCGCACCACGCCAGCACCTCCTCCAGTGCGGCGGCGCGCTCCACCTCCGCCGCCTCCGGCGGTCGCGCGATCAGGATGAGGGGAATGCCGAGCTTTACTGCGGCCTCGCCCTTGGCCGCGACGCCGCCCTCGGTTCCCGATTCTTTGCTGACGATACAGCGGACGTTCCGGTCCCTGCCGAGCGCCTCGTTGAACGCGGCGTTGCCCGCGCCCCAGATGGCGACGATTTCGCGCGGCTCGAGCCCCGCGCGCTCCGCCCGCCGCATGCTCTCGACCGTCGGCAGCATACGGGCCAAAACCCGCCGCCCCGCATCCTTCAACAGCGGTACGCACTTCGCCAGGTTGTTGACCCCGATCGACAGGAAGACGACGTCCCCGGGCGCGGTCAGGTCGATGGCGCAGCCGATCGCGGCGTCGAGGTCGGCGGCCGCGATCGCCCACTCCGGCATCGACGACGGGCGCACATAGCGGCACAGGGCGATCCCCGCGCGGCGGCAGGCCTCTTGGATTTCGCGCGAGGCTCCTTCGGCGAAGGGATGCGTCGCGTCGACGACGCCGCGCAGGTTCCCCGCGACGGCGGCATCCCGGAAGAGCACCGTCCAGGCGTCGGCGTCCCGCGCCCCGATCAGGGGTTGCGCGCCCTCCGGCACCGTCGGCAGCCCCGCCTGGCGCGACACCGAGCAGGTCACGCTCCGTCCCTGTGCCAGCAGAGCGTTCGCCACCTGATATCCCTCGGTCGTGCCGCCGAGGATCAAAAATTCCCTCAACGGCTCGACGGGCGCTTCCTCGACAACCGTCGCCGCCTCGCGCTCGGATTCGTAGCCGCGCGCCTCGATCCACAGCTTTTTCCCCAACAGGGAAATCTCCCGCGCCTTGGGGGAGAGAACGAGCATCATCGTCCGCATGTCGATCGCGTCCTCGTCGAGCGCCGACATGGGAATCTCGCGGACCGACTCGTCGTCCCGGCCCGCGTCGCGCACGAGCAGCAGGCGGCGGTCGGCGAATATCTGCCGCACCTCGGCGAGCTTCTCGGCGAGGCCGCGCCGGACGGGGTTGTAGATGGCCACCGTCAGGCCGCTCTCCTTCGCGCCGTCCATCGCCCGCACGACGTCCTCCCAGGGTTGAAGGTAATCCGACAGGGAGAGCAGCGCCAGCCCGTTCGAGTAGGGCGCGCCGACGGCCACCCCGGCGGCCTGCGCCGCGGTGATGCCGGGCAGGACGCGCAGGTTTCCGATCCCCTTCTCCCCATCGAACGAGGAGAGCGTGAGGGCGGACAGGCCGAACAGGGAGGCGTCGCCGCCGGATACGAGGGCGACGCGATAGCCGGAGCGCGCGTAGCCGATCGCCCGGCGCACCCGCTCCTCCTCCTCGCCCATCCCGTAACGCTCGACGATCTTTCCCCGCTTCCAGTTGTCGGGCAGCAGGTCGACGTACAGGTTGTAGCCGACGAGGACGTCGCAGCCGGTCAGCGCCTCGCGCGCCTCCTGCGTGAGCAGGCGTACGTCGCCCGGACCGCTGCCGACGACGGCC
>DAIRUD010000183.1:0-4910 GCA_036803565.1 Synergistaceae bacterium
GGCGCGGGCCGGTTCGCTCTTCGTCGTTGTTCGTTCGCGTTTTTTGGGGCAGGGGTTGGTGCGCATCGATTGCCTGGCGCGCAGTTATTGTGCCAATGGTGTTGGGGGAAGAGGGCGGAGGTGCAATGCCAATGATAAATCCAATCGCTCATAATGATCGTCTGCGTGGTAGCACTCCCCCAGTCGGCTTTGCCGACAGCCCCCTCTCGAAGGGGCCGGGGCTTGGCACAACGGAACGTCCCGCCTCCCTCAGAAGGAGCGCTGCCAGGGGTGACAGAGGGAGACCCGCCCTGTTTCCAATCATTGATTTGATCTAAAAATGGGATAAACGGCATCTCATACCAAGTTGTGGGCGATCGGGTTTGAATCGATCCTGTGGATTCGCTCACAGACAGCCCGAGCATCGATCGCAACTGAATGTCGTCGGGACGGCAACTCCGGTGTGTCGAGAGGCGTGATGTCCGCCGATCGGTCGCCCAGAAATCGCTTCCGATATTTATGAAGACCTCGACGGCTTGTTTTTCATGGATCGGCAACCGGCTGGGGCTTCATGAAATAAAATGTCCTATGTCGCCGGTTCCTTTGCCTTCTCTTCCGCGCCGTTCTTTCCGTTCCCCGATGTTTTTTTCCTGCGGGATCGAGAGGTTTTGGGTTTGGGCGTTTCCTCCGTGGTCTCGGCCTTGGGTTCCGAGGGTTCCGGGGCGGGAGCGGGTTTGGTTTTTTTTGTGGAGAGGGAGCCGTTCGCGTTCAGCTTGTTCCAGCTGTCGCATTCCCCCCGCAGCATGTGCGCGTAGGTGCCCTCGTTGAATGTGAACAGATCGACGATAATGCCGAATTCGCGGGCGGCGCGCACGCCGGCGACGAAATCGCGGTCTCCCGCCAGGAGCTTGATGGAACCGACCGTCTTGCGCGCGGCGAGGGTGAGCATGTCTACGACCAGAAGGGAGTCCACGCCCTTCTGCATGAAGTCGCCGTTGCGGAAGACCGTGTAGCCGTAGCGGCACGTAAATTTCGGCATGCTTTCCAAACTGCGGAAGAATTTTGTTTTTTTCTCGTAAAACGCGATGTGTTTGGGGTCGGGTTTCTTTTGCTCGGAGACGTCATAGGGGTAACCGTTGTAATAATACGTCTGTAGAATGCGGCTGTCTCCCGCAAGGGTTTCGATCAGTTTTGCGTAGTCCACGTCGCTGTTTGCGCATTTGTCCACGTATCCGCCGTCGATAAAAATGGCAGTCAACATCGAGTTGTGACCTCCGAAAAAAATAGGGAGCACTTGCACAGCGCCCCCCCTTCTGGATTCATCGATCGCTCGCCAAAAACGGCGAGCGCCAGGTTCGACCTGACGTTGATCTTAGCAACGGTTTTTATGGAAGTCAAGGCGTTGCGGGGTAGGACTGCGCCGCAGTGTGAAAAATCGACGCGTAAATTGAAAAAAGTGCACACATTTGTCGAAATGGTGTAGAATTGGGGTCCGAGGGGTGATGAAAGCATGGATTCAAACGTGGCAAAGTTGACGAGACCGGCTCGTTCTAATCGGAAGGCAAGGTTTCCGCAGACCAACGCCGGTTCGATCCCTCCGTTGCGCCGGAGGCGCCACTCGATAAAGGAAATGATCGCCAACAACGACCGCTTCCCCGCGCTGCTTCTGGGGATGGACAGCCTGCCGTCGGACGGCGATGGCAACGCGGCGGCGCGCATCGGTGTCGAATTCCCCTCCGGCATGGATACGCTGCCCTATCCGCCAGTCCCCGGCGTTTCCTCCTCCGCGACGCTCTCCCCGGATACGATCGAATTGGAGGATGACCTGCTCCTTTCCGAAGGGGATATTTTCCCGCCGGAGCCGCCCGAGGCCGGACGGGAGGAGGATGCGGAGGAATCGGAGAATGCGCCGGTCGATGTCGAGGCGACGCAGGTAGAGACACCGCCGGTGGCGGTGGCGGACACCGACGGCGATATCGACGCCGAAAAACCGGAGGCGACGGAAGCGCCGAAGAAAAAGACGCGCACCACGAAGAAGAAGGTGGAAATCGCCGCCGCGCCGAAAAAGAAGAGCGCTCCGAAAAAGACGGAGACGGCGGAAGATGCCGCGGAGCAGCCGAAGAAGCGCAAGCGCTCCACGACGAAAGCGGAGACGGCGGACGCCGTCGGCGAGACGCCCAAACGCAGGGGTGCCGCCGCGAAGAAGGCGCCCGTTGTTGATGAGCCGCCCGTCGAGGACGTCGCGATATCGGAAGAGGAGGAAACGGAGCAGGCACAGGATGTCGGCCGTTTCGTGACGATCACGATCCTCGAAGACGACGAGACCGCGCCCTCCGTTCCGGTTTCGGACGTACTGGGCGCTTCCCCTTACGCGGACAGGCGGATCGACGTCAAGGAGGCTCCGGAAAAGCTGCGCGCGGTTATCGAAGCGCGCCAGAGGGCGGCGATGGATGCACCTTTGGTCTCCGTCGAGCGTGTCGGTACGTCGGAACTCGTTCCGTTACGCACATACGTGCATTACGAAGTGGAGGCGCCGAAGTCGCTTCTGATGCTCTGCGGCGGGGCGTGCCTCGCCATGCTCATGTTCATGGGCTATCTGGTCGTCAACGGCAAGGTCGAGCTGGCGCGCAGCCTGGCGATGCCGCTCGGCACGTTTTTCGTCGCGCTCTGGTGTACCTGCCTGAGCCACTCGTGCAGCTCCATCGCGCAGAAAAATTTTGCGACCCAACGTATCGAGGTCGGCGAGAAATGGCAGACGGCGACGGTGGTCTTCTCCATCGTCTCCTACTTGATCTGTCTCTACGGTATCATCAGCGCGGGGGCCACGTTTACGCGGTTTTAGCGCGTCGTCCCGAATTCGCAAGATCGGAGGAGCCCGCAGGGGCTCCTCTTTTTTTGTACGAATAAACCCGCTCACTGACAGTTCAAGAAACTGCGATTCCTCAATGCCATTGATCGCAATTTGGTATTGTGTGATGCGGTGGCGTTGTCGAGCGCTGGAGGGGGCGGTCACGTCCGGTCGGGTGCCGGGGTGAAGTCGGTGGATTATGGGAGAAGCTCCTCGCCGCCGTGGGGAACGTCGAGGAATAGGCGCTCTTCCTCGCGCTCCCGCAAGGCTGGATCCGGTTCCCGGCGAATGTGCGGGAGGACGTCGGGGCGGGGGGCGGGGTCGTCGATTCCTGCGGCGATCCGCTCGGCGACGTAGTCGAAGAACGGATTGCTGGTAATGCGGTAGAGCGCGTCGAGGTTGACCGAGAGCGTGCCGAGTTCCCCCCGGGCGGAGAGCGTTCCCAGGTTGACGCCGAAGGTCGAGGCGGAGCCCGGAGGGGGCGCGATGCCGTAGAGGGGATCGTCGATCGGAAAGGGGACGGCGACGTGGGAGAGGGAAAAAATCTCTCGCGGGTAGCGGGTGCCGAGATTGCGTGCGTACGCGCGCGTCGCGCCCGGCACGAACGTGACGGCCTGTGCCTCCGGCTGCGGCAGGTCGTCGCGCACCATGTTCGTGACGACCGTGAGGCGGTACTGCAGCGGCGGCGGTGGCAGAATCTTTTGCAGGGTGACGCGGGCGGCGGGGTTCATGATCGGGGTGAGCTCCGCCGCGCGGTTGACGTCGAAGACGACGAGCTCGCTTCCATTTTGCGGGATGTGCTCGTAGAGATAATAAAAAATGGCGGGCGTGCTGACCGTGTTATCCATAACCGACTGGAAGGTCAGTACCGGCGGCAGGTTCAGGAGGGTGCCGTCGTCGTACAGCCGCCGGATCTGTTCCTGCAGCGCCGTGGAAATGCGGTACGACTGACGTGCGCCGTTGATCGGAAAGGAATTGTACTTGAAGGGGTTGTACTCCGGCAGGATGGACTTCCAGGCGGTCTTGACGAAGGGCGGCAGGATCGCCGGGGCCGAAGCCAGTCCCGCGTAGCGCGCGAAGCGCGTCAGACCGATCATCGGGGAGAGCAAAACGACGCGGTCGGGTCGGCGCAGGGTGGCTTGGTCGCCGTGTGCGGCGGATTCCAGGGCGTCGAGCGTGTATTTCATCGCCAACGTTCCGCCGTTGGAGTAGCCGACGAGGTGCAGCGGCGCTTCGGGACCGATGCGCCGCTCCGCTTCGCGCACGGCGAGGCGCGTCGCCGCCATCCAGCTTTTCCAGCGGATACGGGTCAGGCCGCCGGGGACGGTGCCGTGCCCCGGCAGGCGGATGCCGACGGCGACGAAACCGCAGTCGCGGTAGAGGGTGGCCGCATGGCGGAGGCTGTAAGGGGAATCGGTCAGCCCGTGCAGGAGGACGACGGCCCCGCGCGGGGGGACGTCCGGTTCGAGAATGTAGGAGCGGTTCCAGTCCGTTTCGAAGGCGGCCGGATAGATCGGAGCTTCCGCGTAATAGCGGTTGCCGTCTATTCGCGCGGACGCCGGCAGCTGATCCGTGACGCGGGCCCGTACCTCTGCGAAAACGGCCTCCTCGTGTCGGATATAGGCGGCCCAGTCCGCGGAATCCATCTGTTTCGCCGTCATCTCCCGCGGCACGACGGTGTGCCAGGGGGAGAGCGGCAACGCCTTCCACGAGGTGTAGACGCGGAGGCTCCAGAAGAGAAGCAGCGCCGTTCCCAGTAAGATGGCGTTCCACTTGAGGGTTTTTCGAAGAATCGCGTTCAGCGGAATCGCTCCCTTCCGGCATGCGGGGCGGTGCGGCGAATGTGCCGCCGCAGGCGCGGGTTTTATTCTATCAGCATTTGGTCGGGGAAGACGCGGTTTTTCAGTAAAACGAGAGGTTATTTTGTTCATATTGATGATTTATGGTCGGTTCAAAAAAGAATAGTATAGCGCGAGACGTCGTCGTTGTGCGCGGACATTTTTCCATGTGGCAACGGGCGCGGGGTGAGAAAGGAGAAATTCTCGAAAAAACCGTAGCGGAGCATAACGCTCCGCTACGTAGG
>DAIRUD010000184.1:0-4890 GCA_036803565.1 Synergistaceae bacterium
GGCCCCCTCTGGAGGGGGCTGTCGGCAAAGCCGACTGGGGGAGACTTACCACGCGGCCGAAGCAGGAATTGAGAAGGAGGGAAAGAGATGGAGCTGACTGGGGCCCAGATTGTGATGAAATCTCTGGAAGACGAGGGCATCGAGACCGTATTCGGGTTGCCGGGAGGCACCGTCGTCCCGCTTTACGACGCGGTCTACGATTCGTCGGTCAAGCATGTGCTGGTGCGGCACGAGCAGGCGGCGGCGCATGCGGCGGACGGCTTTTCGCGCGCGGGGGACAAGGTCGGGGTTTGCATGGCGACCTCGGGGCCGGGCGCGACGAATTTGATCACCGGGATCGCGACGGCGCACATGGATTCGTCGCCGATGGTGGCGATCACCGGACAGGTGGCGACGAGCGCCATCGGGACGGATGCCTTTCAGGAGGCGCACATGCTGGGGATCTCGCTGCCGGTGGTCAAACACAGCATGCAGGCGCGCGTGCCGGAGGACATCCCGCAGATGATCCGCGACGCGCTCTTCATCGCCTCGACCAATCGGCCGGGGCCGGTGGTCGTCGATCTGCCGGTCGACGTGCAGAGGGCCAAGGGGGAGTACCAGCGCCCGACGGGCAGCAGCTTCCCGGGCTATACGGCGGAGCTGCCGGAGGACCTGTCGCGGCTGCAGGAGGCGGCGCGCCTCATCCGCAACGCCCAGCGCCCGGTGGTGATGGCGGGCAACGGGGTCAACATCTCCCGCGCCTTCGATCCATTGAAGAATTTCGTGGAGAAGCTGGATCTGCCGGTGGTGACGTCGCTGCTCGGCAAGGGGAGCATCGCGGGCGACCACCCCAACGCCTTCGGCATGCCCGGCATGCACGGCAACGCGGCGGTGAACCGGGCGCTGATGAAGGCGGACGTCATCGTCGCCGTCGGGACGCGCTTCAGCGACCGCAGCACGGGCAAGCAGGACGTCTTCGCGACTAAGGCCCGGGTCGTCCACATCGACCTCGACGCGGCGGAGATCCACAAGAACATCGACGCCAGCGTCTGGCTGATCGGCGACGCCGGGCGGGTGCTGGACCTGCTGACCGCCGAGGCGGCGGGGCAGGACGCGGCGGCGCGCAAGGCGTGGCTGGAGGAGCTGCGCCGGATGGACGCGGAGGAGCCGCTGCGCCGCAACGCGGAGACCGACGACGTGTATCCCTGGCAGGTTTTCGACGCCATCGACGACGTCACCAAGGGCAACGCGATCATGGTCACGGAGGTCGGGCAGCATCAGATGTGGGCGGCGCTCTACCACAAGGCCAGGTACCCCCGGCATTTTCTCACGTCCGGCGGGCTGGGCACGATGGGTTTCGGCATCCCGGCGTCGATGGGGGCGCACTTCGCGCGGCCGGACCTGCCGATCGTCTGCATCGCCGGCGACGGCAGCGCGATGATGAACATCCAGGAGTTGGACACCTACGCCCGCTACCGCATGCCGATCAAGCTCTTCGTCTTCGACAACAACTGCCTGGGGATGGTGCGCCAGTGGCAGGAGCTGTTCTACGAGGAGCGCTTCTCGAACACGCTCTACTCCCTCTGTCCGGATTTCGTCAAGATCGCGCAGGGGATGAACGTCGAGGCCTTCGTCGCCGACGACCCGGCCAACCTGCGCGGTGCGGTCGAGCGCGCGCTGTCCATCGACGGCCCGGTCCTCGTCCACGTTCCGATCCCGCAGCGGGAAAAGGTCTTCCCCATGGTCCCCGCCGGGGCCTCTCTCGAAGACATGATCGTCTGATCCACAGGGTGAATTTCGGGAAATAAAACGCGGGAAGGCTCTTGCGAGCCTCCCGCGTTTTTCTCTTGACTGTTTGTTGGGTATTTCGTACACTGACGACAATCAGCTCGCTTGAAGGGTTGCGGAAATGGATACGAAACCAAGGGAGATTATATTTTATGAACGTCCCAACGGGCGCGTACCCTTCGCGGAGTGGTTTGCTTCCCTCAAGGACGCCGCTGTACGAAATGCTGTCCGCAAAAGGCTTTATCGTTTGGAGGATGGCAATTTGGGGGAGTATAAAAAACTCGGCGGGGGCTTGACGGAGTTAAAGCTGGCGGGTTTTGGGCTGCGGGTATATTTTGCGGAGGTCGGCGACGTGATTGTTTTGATCCTCTGTGGAGGCGGCAAGAATTCCAAAGGAGGCCAGGCGCGCGATATTCGGAAAGCCCGCGAATACCTGGACGAGTTCGAACGACGAGGAGCGACCACATGACCGAGAAGACCGCGACGCAGGAACAGTTGAAAACGCTGGTTCGCACAATGCCCAAATGGAAGGATTTGATCGTCGAGGAGTTCAAAGCGGATTCTGAATTTGCCAGGCTCGCCATTGCCGATGAGTTGGAGGAATACGCAGAAACCGGCGAAATTAAATATTTGCTGGCCACGTTGAAGGATGCGGCGAGGGCCAAGGGATTCGTGAATCTGTCGCGGGAAACCGGACTCAACCGTACGACGCTGTATGACGTTTTCAACGGCTCGAACCCGCGCGTCGGCACGTTGAACAAGATCCTACAGGCTTTGGGCTTCCGCATGGTATTCGTCGCCGTCGATCATACCAAGCCGGTGACGCAGGCCGCGCGTAAAAGGGCGGTCGCCGTAAAGGCAAAGAAGCAGGACAAACGCTTGCAACACGCATGAGCAAAGAGCGGGGTATGTAGCGCCTTCTCCAAGGCGCGTCCTTGGGAGGGGTTTTTTGTTGCGATATGTGCAGAACGGGCTTACTTCGGCCCGATGAACCGGCCGATGAGGAGGGTCAGCTCGAAGAGCAGGTAGAGCGGGATGCCGAGGGCCAGTTGGCTGGCGACGTCGGGCGGGGTGCAGAAGGCCGCGGCGAGGAAAATCAGCAGGACGATATAAGGGCGCAACGGCGCGACGCGGCGGGGCGACAGAAGGCCCAGCGCGAAGAGCGCGAGCAGGGCGAAGGGCATCTGCAACAGCAGCCCCATGGCCAGCATCAGGCCGGAGAGCAGGGACAGGTACTGGCGAAACCCCCAGAGTTGTTCCACCCCGTCGCCCTGGGCGAAGGAGAGGAAAAAGCGCATGACGAAGGGGGCGAAGGCCGTGTAGGCGGCCGCGCACCCGGCCAGGAAGAGCAGCGGGACGACGGTCAGCGCGACGGCGGCGTAGCGCTTTTCCCTGCCGATCAGGGCCGGCCAGACGAACAGCCCCGCCTGCAGGATGCAGAAGGGGAGCGAGAACGCCAGCCCGGCGAGCATGGAGAGGTTCAGATGGGCGAGGAATTTCTCGGCGGGGCCGAAGGTGTACAGTTGGACCTCCAGGTTCGCCACGGGGCTCGTCAGAAAGCGGACCAGCCGGTCGGAGACGGCGAACGCGGCCAGCGTGGCCGCGCACCAGACCGCGAGCACGGCGACGATGCGCCGACGCAGTTCCTCGAGGTGCTCCGTCCACTCGGCGAGGGCCTCGTCGCGCGGGTGCCCCTCAGGCCGTGCCGTCATCCTTCTCGTCGGAGTCCCCGTCGCCTTTGCCGTTCACGGCCGACTTGAACTCGCGGATCGCGCTTCCGGCGGCGCGCCCGACCTCGGGCAGCCGCTTGGCCCCGAAGAGCACCAACGCCAATACGATCAACAGCGCGATTTCGCCCATTCCCAGACTCATCTCGTTTCCCCCTCTCCAAGCATCTCTGTTTGCCGGTTCGCTTATTGCGGGCGCGATTTGACGGCGACGTCCGCCTGTTGCGCGGCCGACAACAGCTTGTTGTCCAGGGTGGCGAGCGGCAGGTCGAGACGTACGGCCAGCTCCAGATAGCAGGCGTCGTAAACGGTCAGGTCGTAGCGGCGCGCCAGGCTCAGGACCAGCGGCATCTCGAAACCGGCGGGTGCGGAGTCGCGCTTGATCGGCAGGTCGTTGAGGATGGCCAGCGCTTTTTCCGCCGCCAGGTTCGTGATGCTGCCCCGCCTTTCGAACATCCGCAACACGTTGGCGACCTCCAGGCAGCACAGCGGCGGCGTGATGGCGATTTCCTCCGCGAGGCAGTCCAGAATGCCGTCGGCGTAGGAGTTCTCCTCGCCGGGATTGTACCAGGCGAGGATCACCGACGCGTCGATGACGAAAGAGGGACGGATCATTTCCTGCCTTCCTCGATCAGGTCTCGGATGTTTACGCCCTGGAACGCCGATGCGAATTTTTTACGGTGTTTCCGGATTGCGGCGATGGCTTCGCCGGTCCGCGCGGTGGAGGGGTCGGCGGGGGCAAGGGTCGCGATCGGCACCCCATGCCGGGTGATGGTGAAAGACTCCCCCTCGCACACGCGGTCGATGATCGCGGATAGTTTCGTCTTCGTCTCGTATAATCCGACCGTCTGCATAATTGTTCTCCCTTCAGCCCATTTAGGCCATTCTTAGACTAGTCTAAACCGGAATATTTGTCAAGGAATCGGTGCCGCGATGTGTTTCCTCAAAACGGAAAATCGTGCTCGCCCGGCAGCGTCGGCAGGGGCGGCAGGCCCTCCGCGTCGGACGACGGGCGGATGCCGGGCGTCAGGGTTTGCACGCGGACGGGTTCCATGGCGAAGGCGGAGGGTTCCGCCGGACAGGCGACGAGGCAGGCGCCGCAGCCGATGCAGTACTGTTCGTCGAAGTCGGGCGCGGTCAGCCCCGCGTCCGCCTCGCCGTAGGGCCGCATCACCAGCGCTCGTGTCGGGCAGACCTCGGCGCAGGCGCCGCACGCCCGCCCCTTGTCGAGCACGACGCAGCGGTCGAGCGTCAGCCGCGAGAAGGCGACGCGCGTGCGCCGCTTCTCGTCGGCGGAGAGCGGCTGGATCGCCCCCGCCGGGCAGGCCTCGCCGCAGCGCGTGCAGGTGTATTGGCAGTAGTCGCGGCTGTAGTCCAGCTCCGGCTGCGCCCCGCG
>DAIRUD010000185.1:0-4853 GCA_036803565.1 Synergistaceae bacterium
GGAGGCGCTCGCCAGAAACTGGCTGATCACCTGCAACGCCGAATTGGCATCGCCCCACCAGCGCTCGTTTTCATAGGTCACGACAGCGGGCATCGGAAAAACTGCGCCGTTGATCCGCGCAGCGTTGGAGCCGCTCCAGAATTCGATGCGCCGCCCCGAATATGTGACGACGAGGCCGCCCGTGACGGGACTGGGGGCGAAGCCGAGGTTGGCGAGCATGACGTCCAGCGCGGCGAAGCGAACGCCGTTCTTCTCAAGAATCGGCACGCTCCCCTTGCGGATGTCCCCCTGCATGAGGTCCAGTTCCAGTGCGTGCGCACAGGCACTCCAAAACATGAAAGACAGAAAAAGCGCACAGAGCAGCATCGTTCGTTCGCGTTTAGTTTCCGGCAACGGTAACATCCTCCACAACCACCGACGGCGCCGCGGTAGAGCCGAAGGTCTCGACATCCGCACCGACGGCTGAAATTCTTTTCAAGAAATCCAGCAGGTTTCCCGCGATCGTCACCGCCGTCACCGGGCCGGCCAACTCGCCGCCGCGCACGGCAACGCCCTTGGCGCCGAGTGAAAAGTCCCCGCTGACCGGATTCAGCGTATGCAATCCCATCAGTTCCATGACAAAAAAACCGTTCGCCACATCGCGCAGAAGGGAATCCCTGGACCTCGAACCGGGGAGCAACAACAGATTCGACGTCCCCACGTCCGGCAGTCCTCCCAACCCACGCGAGGCATTGCCCGTCGACCGAACGCCGTCCTTCGCGGCATACTGCAAATTATACAGGTAAGCGCACGCAACGCCATCCCGGATCAGGGGCGTCCTGCCGGTCGGAACCCCCTCCCCGTCGAAAAGGGAGGAAGCCGTCATCCCCGGCACCCGTCCGTCGTCGATCAGCGTCACAACGCTTCCCGCCACAGTCTCCCCGATCTTTCCCGCCATCATGGAACGTCCCTTATGGATGTCCGAAGCGCAGAACAGTTCTCCGATTTCGTCCATCAAGGATGCCGAAATCTCTGGGTCCAGAAGCAGCGTGTACTTTCCCGTCGGCAGGGGGGTTCCCCCCAGAACCGCCGCCGCCCTGTCCACCGCAAGCCGCGCATAGGACGGGGCATCCAGGGCGCCGAGGGAACGCGCGCTCTTTCCGTATCCTCCCATTTCGCACGCTTCTCCCTCCTGCAGGACGACGGCGACGCCGCAGGAGGCCGAAGTCGCCACCTTCCAACCGGCCGCGCCGGTCGTGGCGGCGTAGAACGATCTGCCGACGCCGTCATGAAAGGACGCGGCGCGAACGGATACCACACGCGCATCGCGCCTCTGCGCCGCAGCGGTCATTTCGCGACAAGCTTCCATGCGATAAGCGGGTGAGATGCCTCGCCCAATCTCCTCGTCATACTGCCGCAATGCGGTATCGTCCGTCTCCAGCACGCCGTCGTACAGCGCTATGCCGTCCTCCGGCTCCGCAGCCAGACAATTCTTCCCGCTCCATTCGATCAGATCGGAAACCGCGTCCCGGGAAAGCGAATTGCTCCACGCCACCCCCTGTCGCCCGTCGGAGGCGATACAGCGCACGCCGATCCCGCCGGAGATGCCGCTGCCGTTTTCCTCCAGTTCGCCATCGCGCAGGCTGAGTTCATGCGAGGCGCTGGAAAAATACATCGCGTCCGCCCCGGCTATCCCGTCGACAGCGATCAACCGATCGAGCGCCCAGGCGACCAACGCCTCGACATGCTCCCGCTCCGGGATGCCCCCGGTCATCGGCGAAGGACCTCTTCCACAACCGCGACGGCGGAGCGTACGTCGGCCTCGTCCACGTCGAGGTGCGTGACCATGCGCACCCGCCCGGGCGAAACCGGTTTCAACAAAAGGCCGCGGGCGGCGCAACGGGCTGCGAAGTCCTCTCCGTCCAGGCCCTGCGGCAAACGGAAGAAGACCATGTTCGTGCGGTGCGCGACATTTTCCACATCCACCCCGGCTTTTTCCAAACCCTGCGCGAGCAGGGCGGCGTTGGCGTGGTCCTCGGACAAGCGCGCACGCATATCCCGCAATGCGATCAGACCCGCCGCAGCGGCAATACCGACCTGCCGCTGCCCACCTCCCAATCTTTTGCGCATATATTTCGCGCGTTCGACAAAATCCCGCTTCCCGCAGAGCAGAGAGCCCATCGGGGCGCCCAACCCCTTGGAAAGGCAAATCTGCACCGAATCCACCAGTTCCGTATAGCGCCTGGCATTGACGCCGAAATACACCGCGGCGTTAAACAGCCGGGCGCCGTCGACGTGCACCCGCAGTCCCATCTCCCGCGCTGCGGAGCAGACGGCGGCAAACGTATCCACCGGAATCGGGATGCCCCCCGACGCATTGTGCGTATTCTCCAGCAGGAGCAGCGTCGTGTGCGCATAATGCACGTCGCCGGACGGTTGAAACGCGGCGCGGATGGCATCGATCGCCGGAATACCGTCTCCGTCGTCCAAGGGGTACGGCATCAATCCAGCGATGTTAGCGATATTGCCGCCTTCGTTTTTCCACGTATGCGAGGCCGTCCCCATGAGAACCCCTTCGCCCCGCCCGCAATGCGCCATCACAGCCATCAAGTTGCCCATCGTACCGGAGCAGGCATAGATCCCGCTCTCCATTCCGAGCAATTCAGCCGCGTATTCCTGCAGCGAATTGACCGTGGGATCGTCCCCATACACGTCATCCCCGACCGGCGCGGAGGCCATCGCCTCGCGCATCGCCGCAGTCGGGCGGGTCACCGTATCGCTCCGAAAGTCCATCGCCTTCAGCATTTCCATCCCATCTCCATCCCCATACCAGCAAATGTCACAGCCGAACCCCCAAACGCGCCCAAGGGAGAAACTGCTCCGAAACCTGCACCCCAAGACAGGCGCTCGGGCGGCGCGTGCCGTGAAAGTCGGAACCGGCCGTCGGGAAGAGCCCGACCCGCTCGGCAATCGTAAGATAGCGGTAGGTTTCCTGCGTCGAACAGTGCGTGGTGATGCACTCAAGCCCCCACAGGCCGCACGCCCTCAACCGCTGCAAGAATTCGACCAACGCACCGTCCTCCAATCCAGTCAGCGAAGGGTGCGCAAACACTGGAAGACCGCCGGATTCTTGAATCAGCCGCACACATTCTTCCGGGGCGTATGCCTCGCGCGGGACATACGCGTCCCCCCCGCGCGCGAGGTATTTCGAAAACGCTTCGCGAGCACTCCCGACGTATCCCTTTTTCAAGAGAACCGCCGCAAAATGCGGTCGCCCCGGAACTCCTCCCGATGCCACGGCCAGAACTTCCGCCATGTCAATCTCCACACCCAATTCACGAAGGCGCCGACAAAGTTGCTCGTTGCGTTCGTGCCTGCGGCTCAGAATCCACGAGAGCGCTTCCCGCAGAAGGTACGGCCGGAGGATTCGATATCCAAGAATATGCGCCGTAAACGGTGATTTTGCCGTCAGCTCGATTCCCGTTACCGGACGTACACCGCATTCCTGACAGTGCGTGACAAACGCATCCACACCATCCAATGTGTCGTGGTCGGTAATCGCCAGAACAGAGACGCCGCGTCGCGACGCCAGCCGCACAATCTGCTCGACGGAACATGTACCATCCGAGTACGTGCTATGCGTATGCAGGTCGATCCGAATCATGCGCAACCGCCCGGGTTACTATTCATCCTCCTCGAGGAGTTCCGCGATCTCGAAAAGTTCCGCCAGGTCGAGCAAGACGATCAGCCTGCCGTCCTCCATCTTCGCGACGCCCGTGATATATTCCGCTCCGATCGCCGAGGAATTCGCGTTGGACGCATTGGCCGTCTCCACAAGCGTATCCGGAATCGTGCGCACTTCCCGGACCGCGTCGACGAGCACGCCGAACTGTATCTCCTCGAACTCCGCAACGACGATGCGGGATTCGGGCGTGTCCTCCTTGGGAGAGGTTCCCATCTTCACAACGCAGTCGAGAACCGGGATCACGGTACCCCGCAGATTGATGACTCCCCGCACGTAATGCGGCGCATTCGGAACTCTGGTGATCCGGGGTGGAACATGCACAATCTCCCTGACGAGATTGACGTCGAGGCCGCAGTGCTCCCCCACCAGGTCGAAAATCAAGAGCGTTCTTTCCCCAGCGGCAACGGCCTCTCCAGCCTCAGACGCGAAATTCGCGGAACCGGACCTCTCTGCTGTCATTGATGTCCCCTCCATCCATTCGGAATCCTGCGCAGCGAATCTGCGCGAAACCACAATTCTCGCCAGCGGACAGCAAAAGCACTATCTGCTATATTATATCTCAGTTTTTTACATTTCCGCATGGGGAATCAGGCGGAAGAAGGATGGAGTGTGAACGCATTGCTGGGACAGGCAAACACCGAAGGACGGAAAGAAGTGAGCAATCTCGTCGAATCCCTGGAGCTCATTTCAGCCAGGTTAATCGAAGTCATGACGACCACCGCGCAAATCGCAACCTCGCAGACACCGGAAATACGCCGCCTCTTCGACACATGGCTGCAATACACATCGGACGAAATCCTCCGCAAAGTCGGGGCGACCGACGATGGAGATCTCGACATCGAGCAGACCGCCACCGAATTCGGCATCTCCTCTTCCTCCATCCTCTCGCTCCTCTTAGCCCTACAACGCCAGGGCAAAATCCACATCACACACGTCAAGCTCAGCGAGGGAAATGGCCGGAACGAGGACATTTGCGATTGCTTGAAGTAATGCCTCCGCGTTGTTTGCGCCAAGCTTTGCGCATATGCCGTTCGATTTCCACTTGGCTACGAACGGAGGTTTTTCGCTGAACGCGAATGCTTTTCAATATAAGAATGGGCGACAATTCAGTCGCCCATTCTTATATTTT
>DAIRUD010000186.1:0-4846 GCA_036803565.1 Synergistaceae bacterium
CATGAAGAACATAAAACAACGCATCGTCGCAATCGTGCTCGCCGTAGGGATTCTCGCCGGCGGCGTCGGCCTTTCGTCCGCAAAGGACCTCGGCGACATCTTGAAGGACGGCGCGCTCATCATCGGTGGCGGCGCGCTCGTCAAGGGACTTGCGGAACCTCTCAACGATTTCATCAATACCCTCACCTTCAACCGGGGGGCGAAATTCGAGGGTTATACGAAGGTCGTCCCCATCGTCTCCGTCGGGTCGGGAACCCATATCGGCGCGGCGCAGGTCGGAGGCGTCACGAAGAGCGCCGTGGACAAGACGAAAGCCGTCGCGCAATTGGAGGGGGATTTCAACAGAGTGCGCGCCAAGGCGCTCATTCCGATCGATTCGGAAAACCCGATCCAGCGCTTTCGCCGCGTCCAGGGCGTCGGCGTCACGGCGATCATCGACGTCAAGCTTTGACGTCTTCCGTTTGGGTCCAAAGGCGCATTGAAAACGGGAGGACATGCCTTATAATATAGAGAGCCTGGAATCGGAAGGGAGCTGCCGTTGCCATGAACAAAAACGGACGGAGAGGCTTTTCTCTCGCGGAAATCGTCATCGTCATCGTGATTATGGGCATTATCGTTGCGCTCGTTGCGTTGGGAGGATCCTCATCGGAGGGCATCAACGCCCAGACGGAGGCGCGGCGGTACATCAGGACTCTCCAAACGCTACGTTCCGCTTGGATCGCAGCTTATGCCGACACCGGCCAAATGATCGGAATCACCATGCCGGGCACCATACCGAGCAACCCCGGCGCCGGACAGCACGTGCTGAACGGTTCGGACCCTGCGACGCAGCCTCTGATCAACACCCTAACGAAGTATACCGACCGTATCGTCGTAGACGATATCCAGCGCTATGGTGGAACGTTGATACTCCGTACTGCTCCCGTAACGCAGGGGAACGCCGTTTACCTCGGTTTTCAAGGCCGTTGGGATTTATCGCGTGGTGAGGACGGCGGCCCCGGCGGAGATCAAGGTGCCAAAATTACCCGAGATGCCCGAAATATTCTCATATCCGGCGATTATGACCTTTTCGATTCCTCGCTTCGCCTATTGAGAGAGCATGCCCCCACCAACGATACGGAAGCCATTTTGATGCGGATCTATTGAGGCGCTTGGCGTTACCATGCATAACTCTTGTGTGCGGGCAGTTCTCTGAGTATGTCCATACGGCTGCAAAACGTCGGCAAAATCTACCGCATCAACGACGCAAACGGAACGAAGAAGCGCGATTTCCACGCGCTTCGCGACGTTTCGTTGGAGATACCGGACGGTTCTATCTACGGCATTATCGGACGCAGCGGAGCCGGGAAGAGCACGTTGATCCGCTGCGTGAACCTGCTCGAGCGGCCGACCTCGGGACGGGTGTACGTCGGCGACTTGGAAATGACCGCGTTGTCGCCGAATGTGCTTCGCGCCGCGCGGCGCAAGATCGGCATGATCTTTCAATCTTTCAATCTTTTGGCCAATCGCACCGTGTTTCGCAATATCGCCTTTCCCCTGGAGCTCGAGGGTTGGCGCGGATGTGAGATCGAGGCGCGGGTGCGGGAGATCGCCGCGCTCGTGGACATCGAGGGAAAGCTGGATCAGTATCCGGCGCAGCTCTCCGGCGGACAAAAACAGCGCGTCGGCATCGCCCGGGCGCTTGCGAACAAGCCGGACGTCCTGCTCTCCGACGAGGCCACCTCGGCGCTCGACCCGCAGACAACGAAGTCGGTGCTGCGCCTGCTCCGGGACATCAACGCCAAGCTGGGGCTGACGATCGTGCTGATTACGCACGAGATGCACGTGATTAAGGAAATATGCGACACGGTCGCGGTGCTCGACGCCGGGGAGGTGGCCGAGCACGGTTCCGTGTTGGAGATCTTCACGACGCCGAAGAAATCCGTGACGAAGGAGCTGCTTTCGCAGGTGCTGCGGACGGAACTCCCCGAGGCGTTCGACGGCCTGCGCTTCTCCTCCGTGCCCGAGAAAAACGCCGACCTCGTCCTCAAGCTTTCGTTTTTCGGCAACGTCGCGACCTACCCCATCGTCTCGGAGCTCGTCCGGCGGCACGACGTGGACGTCAGCATCCTTTCCGCGCAGATCGACCACGTGCGCGCGACGCCGTACGGCACGCTCGTCGTACAGCTGTCGGGGGACGACAAGGAATCCGCGCTCGAGCATCTGCTCGACATGAACCTCAAGGTCGAGGTGATCGGCTATGTCGCCAGAACTTCTGACGTTACTGGGTAAGGGCCTCTGGGAGACCCTCTATATGGTCGTCGCCTCCTCGGGCATCGCCTTTCTGGCCGGTCTGCCACTGGGCGTCGTGCTCTCCGTCACCTCGCCTGGCAACATCCTGCAGAACCGTCCGCTCAACGTCCTCCTCTCGCTCCTGGTCAATGTCGGCCGCTCCATTCCCTTCATCATCCTCATGGTCGCGATCATTCCCTTTACGCGTATGATCGCCGGGACCTCCATCGGGACGAACGCGGCGATCGTCCCGCTCTCCGTCGCCGCCATCCCCTTCGTCGCCAGGGTCGTCGAATCGGCCCTGCGCGAGATCGATCAGGGAATTGTCGAGGCCGCGCAGGCGATGGGGGCCACCCCGATGGAAATCATCCGCAAAGTCCTGCTTCCGGAGGGCCTCCCCGGCATCATCGCCGGATTGACCTTGACGGTGATCAATCTCGTCGGTTACTCCGCGATGGCCGGCGCGATCGGCGGCGGCGGCCTCGGGGACATCGCCATCCGCTACGGCTATCAGCGTTTCATGCTCGACGTCATGGTCGCGACGGTCGCCATCCTCGTCCTGCTGGTCCAGGTCGTCCAACTGGCCGGGGATCGCCTCGCTTCGATCACACGGCACGACCGCAAGTCCTGACTTTTCGTCTACGACGTTTTTCGATTTTCTTTCCGTAACACACCTTTTCAACAAAAAGAATTTGTAATATAGTACGTACGTCTTCAAATAAATCCCGGACAACGAAAAGTACCCGACCGTAGCGGCGTGCGGCGCATCTCTTGTTTCGTACCTTCCGAGCGATTGCGGTACCGGTATCCGTTCTCAAAAACACTTGCGAGAGGAGGTGTTTTTCGAGGCTTCCCGTTTTGTACGCGCGACTCCCCCTGTCATGTATTTTGCGTATCGCTGATTTCTTGGAGAACGTCACTTTTCTGATGAGGAAGGATGGGAGACGGAATGAATCTGCAGGAAAAGATGGTCAACGAGTGTATCGGAGCCGCCATGGCGGATTACGGCGTGATCAAGGAGAAGCGCGGCGGCGCCTTCAAGATCACGGACGCCCAGCCCTATGTGGATGCGGTCAACGCCATGAAACCGATCGAGGGGCAGAGCAAGGAGGTCATCGACCTCCACGTGCAGTCGGTCAACGCGCATTACGAGACCTTGAAGGAGATCACCGACACCATCCGTCCCGAGGACGACCCCTTCATCGAGCACCACCAGACGCCCGCCCTCATGGATCTCCTCTACGAGCTGGAGCCGTCGTTCAAGAAATCCGCCGAGAAGTTCTGCGACGGCATCAGCGCCAACAAGGCGACTCTCGCGCTGGAGGCGATCCGCCGTTACGGCGGCATGTACGGCCCGACCTGCGTCGTGGACTTCGGTTTCTCGGTCGGTTCCGTGCCGAACTTCGTCAACCGCGTCCTGAAGACGGTGGATATCCCGCAGAAGGATAAGGAGACGATCCTCGCCGCCAAATCCTGGGGAATGAACACCTCCTACGGGCTCGGCGGCGCCTTCCGCGCGGCCATCGAATCGGGCAAGACCGCCGCGCAGGCGGAGGACGCCGAGGTCGCGCAGATGCGCCGCCTGTACGAGGTGCCGATGGCGGCCCAGAACGAGATCATGTCCACGCACAACCTCGGCGGGCACGGCCCGCACTCCTCCTTCGACCTGATGAAATACATGAAGGGCTATCAGGCCAGGATGCGCCCCTACGTCGAGGCGGCGCTGAAGGCGGGAGTCCACCCGGCGAACATCGTCACCGTACCCGCGTACTGCGTCGGCGACATCGGCCACCACATCGCCCAGTCGGCCTACAACATGTTCAAGGACGATATGGTCTTCGCTATCTACGAAGCGGTTACCCAGGTCTTCGCCAACACCCTCAGGAAGGGCCTCGAACAGGGCGCCTTCAAGAGCGGCTGGGACGTCGTCTCCACGGCGACCGGAGCGCCCGCGGCGGCGTCCGCGTACATCCTGCGGATGGACGGGTTCAACGTGCCGATGCTGGTCGACCTCCTCGTCAAGCGTTTCCACAACTACGCCGTCATGAACCCCAAGCGCGGCGAGGCCGACGAACTGCACAACGTCGATTTCATGGACATCCTCAAGCGCGGCGAGTCCATTCTCGACGTCGCCCCGCGCGGCAGCAGCTCCACGA
The DNA here is from genome assembly GCA_036803565.1 of Synergistaceae bacterium. Classification (GTDB taxonomy): domain Bacteria; phylum Synergistota; class Synergistia; order Synergistales; family Synergistaceae; genus DAIRUD01. The sequence goes on from DAIRUD010000186.1 coordinate 4,428, forward strand.
TCAAGGGGATCAAGCTCGACTTCTCCCCGATCACCGAGCACCCGGTCATCGCCAACCCGCAGCGCTACACCTACCCGGCCTGTGCGATCACCCAGCGCTTCGCGGCGCTGATGTCCATGTCCGACTTCCCCTGCTACCTGACGCCGGAGTGCGTCACCGCCACGGCGATGACGAACATGATCGCGCTCTCCCCGGCCAAGGCGGGCGCGCCGATGAAGGGGTGCAAGGATTGCGCGGTCAGCAGCGTGCTCAACCGTTGCGCACCGTTCAACAAAGGCGCGCTGGCGACCTTCGAGGGTTACTGCCAGTGCCACGAGACGATCTAAAGGATTAGGAGCGCGGGGCTCCGCCCCACACCCCGCCAGGGGATTGCAATCCCCTGGACCCCTGATCCGCAAATCGCTTTCGCGCGGCGATCG
>DAIRUD010000187.1:0-4814 GCA_036803565.1 Synergistaceae bacterium
GGCGTCGAGCGCCGTCGTCGGCTCGTCGGCGATCAGCAGCGACGGTTCGAGCAGCATGGCCAGCGCGAGCGCCGCCCGCTGCAACTGGCCGCCGCTGACCTGAAAGGGGTAACGTGCGCGGGTTTCCTCCGCGTCGAGGCCGACGGCCTCCAGCGCGTCGCGCGCTTTGGCGCGCCGCTCGGCCTCCGGCCAGCCGCGGTGCGTGCGCATGACCTCGTCCATCTGGGCGCCGATCCGGTAGTAGGGCGTAAATGCCCCCTGGTAGTCCTGGAAGACGTAGGACATTTCGCAGCCTCGGATCTCGCGATAGCGCTCCTCGGGGAGCGCGTTGAGGTCCATGCCGTCAAAAGTCAGGGCGTCCGCCCTGCGCAGCAGGTTCTTCGGCAGCAGGCCGCCCACCGCGAACGCACTGATACTCTTGCCGCTGCCGCTCTCCCCGATGAGCGAGAACCACTCGCCGCGCCGGATCGAAAAGTCGATGCCCCGCACCAGCGATATGCCGTCCGTCCGCGCGATGCGCAGGTTCCTCACGTCAAGCAGCATCCGCCGCCACCTCCGATTGTTCCGTCTCGTACTTTCGCACGAGCTTGTTCCCGAGCCAGTTCGCCGAGAGGACGACGAGAAAGATGGCGACGCCCGGGACGACCATCATGTACTCCGCCTGGGCGAAGTACGATTTTCCCTCGCTCAGCATCGCGCCCCACTCCGGCGAAGGCGGCTGGACGCCGAGTCCGATGAAGGAGAGCGAGGCGACGAGCAGGATGACCTTGCCGATGTCCAGCGTCGCCAGCGCCAGGACGGGGCCGAGCACGTGCGGTAGCATGTGCCGCCCGAGGATGCGGGCGAGGCCCGCCCCGCTGATCCGCGAGACCATCAGGTAATCCTTCGCCTTCTCCTGCAGGACGATGCTGTGCACGAGGCGGGTGTAGCCCACCCATTTCACGAAGACGATGGCGAAGAGCAGGTTGAGGAAGCCGGGGCCCAGCAGGCCGCTGACGATGATGGCCACGACGTACTCCGGCAATGCCATGAAACTGTCGACGACGCGCATCAGCGCCCAGTCCGCGCGCCCTCCGCGGTACCCGGCGAAAAGCCCGATGGGCACGCCGATGAGGATCGAGAGCGCGAGCGCCGAGAGGCTGATGCCGACCGTCGTCCGACCGCCGGTCAGAATGCGCGAGAAGATGTCCCGCCCCAACTGGTCGGTACCGAACCAGTGCGTTGCGCCGGGAGAGATGAGCCGCTGGCCGAGGTTTACCGTATTGGGGTCCTGGGGCGCGATCCACGGGCCCGCCAGGAGCAGCAGCAGAAAGACGCAGACCGCGGTCGTGCCGGGGGTGAAGAAACGCTTCATCTCCGCTCCGCCTCCTTCAGCCGGATGGCCGGGTCGAGGTAGCGGTACGAGAGGTCGACCGCCAGGTTGATGAGGAAGACGAAGAGGCCGATGAAGAGAACGTAGCCCTGGATGATGGCGTAGTCCCTGCGGGTCACCGCCTCGACCGCGAGCTTGCCGACGCCGGGGATGCCGAAGATGATCTCGACGATGACCGTGCCGCCGAGCAGGCTGCCCATGCTGACGCCGAGGATCGTCACCAGCGGGATGAGGCTGCCGCGCAGGACGTGGCGGAGGAAGATCGCCCCCTCCGCGATGCCGCGCGCGCGGGCCGCCCGCACGAACTCCTGCCGCTCCGTCTCCAGCAGGCTGCTGCGGAAGATCTTGACGTACGGCGGCGCGATGGCGACCGCCAGCGAGATGGTCGGCAGGATGAGGCCGCGCCAGTCCTCCAACCCCATGGAGGGAAGGAGGCGCAGATGCACGGCGAAGACGTTCAGCAACAGCAGGCCGAGCCAGAAGGTCGGCACGGACGCGCCCATGAGGCAGAAGGCCGCGCACAGCCGGTCGATCCAGGTGCCCGCGTAGCGGGCGCTGAGCGCGCCCAGCAGCAGGGTGACGACGACGGTCCAGAGGAGCGAGACCCCCGCGACGAGAAACGTCGCGGGAAACGCCTTGCGCAGCTCGTAGACGACCGATTTGCCGGTCATCATCGACTCGCCGAGGTCCAGGTGCAGGAGTCCGCGCATGTAGGTTCCGTATTGCACGAGCAGCGGTTTGTTGAACCCCAGCTCCTCGCGGAGGGCCGCGATCTCGTCCGTCGTGACGGCGACGGTGTCGATGCGCAGCAGGGACATGACGATGTCGCCCGGCGCGAGTTTAACGATGCCGAAACTGACGACGGAGAGGATCCAGAGGAAGACCAGACCCTCTCCGAGCTTCCGCAGCCAGTGGCCGCTCTTATTCCACGTCCAGGACATTGGTGATCATCTGGAACTCGAATTCGTTCGGCGGCGTCACCCAGCCGCTGACGCCCTTCCGGTAGGCGGCCGTCTCGTACGGCACGGTGATGTAGCAGTTGTAGGCGTTGTCCTCGATGTACTGCGCGGCCTGCAAGGCCAGCGTGTTGCGGCGGGCGATGTCCGTCGTGCGGTTGAACTCCTCCAGCAGGGTGTTCAACTTCGGGTCGTTCAGCCGCCCGTGGTTCTGCGCGCCGTTCGGGACGAACGCGCCGTTCAGGAAGAAGGCGCCGTCGCCGCGCGAGATCGTCAGCAGCGAGTAGGTCGCGAGATCCCAGTCGCCCATCGGCAGAAACTCATCGATATTCTCCGCGACGTAGATCTCCATGTCGAGCCCGGCGCGCCGCGCCGCATCCTGCACGACCTGCGCGATCTGCGGCAGCTCGGGACGCGCGATGTACGTCGCGATGCGGAGTTTGAGCGGCTTGCCGTCCAGCGTGTACTTCCCCTTCTCCTTCTTCAGGCCCGCGGCCTCGAAGTGTTTTTCGGCGGCCTCCAGGCTGTAGGGATGCGGCGCGGATTTCGGCGAGAAGGGGTAATCGCCGGGGAAGGGGTTGAAGGCGAGCGCGGCCTCCCCGCCCATGACGGTCGCGATGATGCCCTCGCGGTCCACGAGGGCATCGATGCCCTTGCGGAACGAGGCGTTGTCCCAGAGATCCTTGTTCTTGCCCACATAGTTGTAGAGCAGATGATAGACGCGGGTGCCCTTCATGCTCTCCACGACGAACTTGTCGTCCTTGCGCAGGGACGCGAGCGATTCCAGAGCGGGGCGGTAGATGACGTCGGCGTCTCCCGCCTGGAGGGTGAGCAGCCGTGCGTTCGCGTCCTGGTTCGCGGTCATGAACACGCGGTCGATCCTCGCCTTCTCACCCCAATAGTCCTCGAAGCGGACGAGCTCCGCCGTCGCGGTCGGGTCGAAGCGGACGAATTTGAAGGAGCCGGTGCCGGCGGGCGGCGCGTCGTCCGGGGTCTCCAGGTCCATCATGACGACGTTGAAGTGGACGAGGCCGGAGACGAGCGCCGGATAGGGTGTCTCGGTCCGGATCCTCACATTTTGCCCCTCCACGGCGATGGATTCGATCTTGAGGGCGGTCTTGAGGCCGGGGTTCGCCCCGATGAGGCGTTCGAGGTTCGCCTTGACGCTCTCCGGCGTCAACAGCCTGCCGGAGTGGTACTTGACGCCCTCGCGAATCTTGAAGGTCCAGTTCTGGCCGTCCTCCGTCCCCCAGCTCTCGGCGAGCCAGGGGTAGAGCTCCAGCGTCCGCGCGTCGAGCCCGACGAGCGTCTCGAAGACGCCGGAGTTGAGGATGAAGGCCGTATGACAGCGGTGCGGGTCCGTCGTGTTGGCGGGGAAGACCGTGACGAAGCGCAGCGTCTTTTCCGGCGCTCCCTCGGCGGCCGTCGCGAAGCTTGTCGTGCGCAGGAAAAACACGCATGCGATCATCAGAAAGAGCGCGGTTCGATAGAGCCCAAAGCGTTTGCCGTTCATGATCAGGAATCCACCTTTCAGAAATTTTGCCCCGATTTATTTTTTCCCGGATATGGCCCGAACGGACCGTACGTTCAGCGTTGCATCCAAGAACCCTCCCATCCGTCAGCCGCATCCGCGTAAATAAAAAAAGGGGCTCCGCGCGGGAGCCCCTTCTGCTAAGTCGCTACGGGCGTCGAGCGCCCGGCAACCTGAGCTGTGAAGTGTTAGTCGCTCGCTAAACGGCATTCACAACCGTCGCGATGTCTGTATTCTGACTCGAGCGTCTTCATTTCCGGCAGCCTTCCCGGCCCGAGGGCCAGTGGCTTCGTATCGACGAGACCGGAAACTCTTCTCTCACAGCGGCGAGACCGTACGGGATTCGCACCCGTTTCCCGTGTCCGTTTGGGCGGACACACATCGCGACTACAATATTCGATTTTGAGAAACGACCATATCATTTCGGAAAGGAGATGTCAATTGGTTCGTTTCGGCTTCGGGGCGGCCCGGTCCCGGGTTCCCACAGGCGGCGCTATCGCGGTTGCGTCCGTCCGGTTCTCGGCGGCCTCGGAAAAAGGACGTCGTTCCGTGTCGCGGAAGTCGGCGGTGCCGCGAAATGAAAGCGTCCGTTCTGCCGAACCGCGTGTGCGGCGGCTCTGCGGCGGGCTTTGGGGTCGCCCGGAGGGGACGTTACATGGTGATCTCCTCTTCCTCCAACACTTCCTCGAGGCGTCGCAGTTTCTTCAGCGCCTGTCCCTTTTTTTTCTGTCCCAACTCGGAGAGGATCGTCTCCAGGATCGTCAGCGTGGGCGTGACGGAGTAGTGGTGCTGCGTGTTCGCGACGATCAGCTTGATCGTCGCGAATTCGCACGCCGGGGAAGCGATGTCGTTGGTCAGAAGGACCGTGGGGATGCCGTTGCGATGGGCGTAGCGCAGCGCCCGGATCGTCATCCACGTGAAGTGCGGTCCTCCGAGGGAGATCGCGAAGAGCACG
>DAIRUD010000188.1:0-4805 GCA_036803565.1 Synergistaceae bacterium
CTCCAGCGCCTCCGCGGCCGCGGCGGCGGACACCAGCGCCTCTCCCTCGGCCCGCAGCGCGCGCAACGCGTCCTCCGCCTCCCGCCGCAATGCGGCGTCGCGCTCCATCCATAGATCCAGGCGTTCCATAAACTCTCGGACACGATACACCTCGGGAGCCCTCCGCCATTCCTCCAACTGCCGCGTCTCCTCGTCGTCGCAGTCCCCGAAATCGACGGCGGCCACATCCTGCAACAGACGTCGCGTCGCCTCCCCGTACTGCGCCCCCAACGCCGCGGCGCGGCTTTTGAGAACCTCCTGAAAGGCACGGATGCGGTCCGTGCCGAAGATACGCCGCAGGATCTCCGTGCGGTCGCCCGTCGTGCTGCGCAGGAAACCCGCGAAATCCCCCTGCGCGATCATCACGATCTGGGCGAAGCGCTTGGCGTCGATCCCCAGAATCTCCTCGACGCGCGCGGTCACCGGATTCCAGCCGTGCTCGACGCGCCCGTCGGGCAGCGCGATCTCCGCAGTGGCCGCCTCCTTCGTCATCCCTCCGCCCCGCGCCTTGGGTCGGAGGTATTCGGGGCTGCGCGCGACCGTATAGGTTTTTCCGCGATAATCGAACGAGAAGCGAACGCGGGTACGCGTACCCGGCGCGGCGAAATCGCTGCGCAGCATTCCCCCGGTGCGCTCTCCGCCGCTCGAGGCGCCGTAGAGGGCGAACGAGACGGCGTCGAAGATCGTCGTCTTGCCCGCGCCCGTCTCCCCGGAGATGAGGAACAGGCCGCCCTTCCCGAAGCGCGTGAAGTCGATCGTCTCCTCGCCCGCGTAGGGACCGAAGGCGGACATGGTAAGCGAAAGGGGCCTCATTCGCCGCACCCCGCCTCCGCGAGCGCCTCCTCCACGAAGGGGAGCAGGTCGTCGCGCACCGGCGCACCGTTCTGGGCGAGGAAGAAATCCCCGAACAACGCATCCGGGCTGCGCCGCTCCGGCAAGGGCGCATCTTCGCCGACGGCCCCCTCCGCCCGGCTGCGCGCGTTGTCGAAGGCGACGGCCATGACGTTGGGGTACACGCTGCGCAACTTGCCGGCGGCGTCCAGCACCGTATCCTCGTCCGTGAGCGTCACGTGCAGATAGTCCTCCCGGTTGCCGCAGGCGACGATCTCCGGCCGGAGCAGGTCCGCCAGCGGCCCGCGAATCCTGCGCAGGTCGCGGGGCGGGGCGAGCGGCAGCAGATCGACGCGCACGTCGCCTTTTCCCCGCACATCCGCCAACACGACGGACTTGCGATGAAAGCACTCCGAGAAGGAATATTTCAGCGGAGAGCCCGCGTAGCGGACTTCCTCGCGGCCGACGCGCTGCGGCCCGTGCAGGTGTCCCAGCGCCGCGTAGTCGAACGCGTCGAGCAGGGCCGCGTCCACCCGGTCGAGGCCGCCGACGGCGACGGCCTCCGAATCCGAGCGCTGCGGCTCCTCCCCGTAGGGCGGCGCGAAGAACTGGTGCGCGACGACGACATTTCGCCGCGCGGCGTCGACGGGGAGGGCGGAGAGGGCGGAGAGCACCGCCTCCTGGCAACCGTCGATCCGCTCCCCTTCGAAATAACGGCGCACGGAGGCGGGGCGGAGAAAGGGCAGCAGGTGAAAATCCACGGCCCCGTGCGCGTCCTCCAAGGTCACCGGCGGCCGCCCCGGCGTATAGTCGCAGCGAAGGTGTATGCCGCGCGCCTCCAGGATGCGCCCGGCGAACGCCAGGCGATCCGGGGAATCGTGGTTGCCGCTGACGATCAACACGGCCTCGACCTCCGCCGACAGGGCGGTGAGGAAATCGTCGAAGAGCCGCACGGCCTCCGCCGACGGCGTCTGGCGGTCGTACACATCCCCGGCGACGACGGCTGCCTGGACCCGCTCGCTGCGGGCGTAGGCGACGATCTGCCCGAAAACGACCTGCTGGTCCGGCAGCAGGGAAAAGCCGTTCAGACTCTTGCCGACGTGCAGGTCGGCCATGTGCAGAATCCGCATCCGCATCCCTCCGTTTCGCTGAATATAGCACACGCGCCAGGGGAATCGCACATTCCGGGCGATTCTGCTATAATGTATCCACGTGGATACCACGCAGATTTATCGCAATGGAGCGTATGCACATGCCGGAATTGTTCGACGAAACGACAACCAGACGCATGCGGAAAATCGTCCCCTGCGTCATCCTAGTCCTGCTCGGCGTCATGCTGATCTGCCTGCAGCAGTGGGGTCCCGCACCGGAGGAAGAAACGCCGCTGGCGGAGCTGCCGCAAACCGTCTCCGACGACATCCCGCCCCTGGCGGAGCTGCCGGTCCTGGAGGAGGAGCCGCCCCTTTCGCAGATCGACCGCAAGGGCACCGTCGTCCGCATCGACAAGGCCAAGCACAAACTCGAGCTCTTCGAGAACGGCAAACTCGTCAAGGAGTATCGAGTGGCGGTGGGCAAGAACACCGGGGACAAACAGCGCGTCGGCGACATGCGGACGCCGGAGGGCGAGTTCCCCGTGCAGCAGATCCAGGACGCCTCCGGCTGGAGCCACGACTTCCGGGACGGCAAGGGCATCATCAAGGGCGCCTACGGGCCGCTCTTCATCCGCCTCAAGACGCCCGGCTGGAAGGGGATCGGCATCCACGGCACGCACGACCCCAACTCCATCGGCACCAACGTCACGGAAGGCTGCATCCGCATGCACAACGAGGAGCTGCGGGAGTTCGTCAGGAAGATCGACATCGGGACGACGGTCATCATCGCGCCCAACTGACGCGACCGGCCCAAAGCAAACGAGGGGGCGCGCAAACCCGCCGTCCCCTCGTTTTTCTTCGGAATGCGTTAGATGCGGCAGATGAAGGGCGATCCTCCGATGTTTAGCACCGCTGCAAAGGCTGCGCGAGGAAATCGGCGGCGACCCGGTCCGCCTCGTCCTTCCCGTACAGGATCTCCAGCAGGCGGAGCGCGAAGTAGACCGTCGTGCCCGGCCCCTTGGACGTCGTGATGTGCCCGTCCGTCTCGACGATCTCGCTCCCCACGGTCGCGCCCTTCAGCCATTCCTCCATGCCCGGATAGATCACCGCGCGCTTGCCGCAGAGCAGCCCCAGCTTTCCGAACACCGCCGGCGCGGCACAGATGGCGGCGAGCTGCCGTCCCTGGCCGTCGTACTCCCGTACCAGTTTCAGCAAACCTTCGTGTTCCGTGTAGGCGATCGTCCCCCCGGGGATGACGAGCATGTCGAACGCCAGCCCCTTACCGGCAATGTCCGCGAACATCGCGTCGGTCTCCACGCGGACGCCGTTCCTGCCGACGAGCGTCTTCGCCGCGCCGAGGGAAAAGGTCGTGACGTCGGCCCCGCCGCGGCGCAGGATATCCACCGTAGCGAGCGCTTCCGTCTCCTCGAAACCGTCGATCATAAACAGCGCAACCTTCGCTTCCTTTTTCATCGCTTCCCCTGGCACCTCCATCGATGGAAAATCGTTTCGAAAGTATATCGGATGAGGCAAAACGAATCTATACGTGAAACACGTTACCTTCGAGCCACGCGATCAGATCAACTCCGACCAGATCTCGTTGCCGAGCCGCAGGCCGCGCGGCGTCATGCGAGCGTGCAGGTCGTCGATCCGCACGAAATCCGGCGCAAAGCGCTCCAACTCCCGCCGCAGCAGGGCAGCCAGCCCCTGCCCGTGCTTTTCCGCGAACGCCTCCCACGGAATGCCCGCGCACGTGCGCAGGGCCAGCACGGCGGCCTGCCGCGCCGCGGCCTCCCCCTCCAAACGCTCCTCATAGACGACGGGAAGCTTTCCCGCGGAGAGCGGCGCGGCATACGCCTCCAGCGTCGGCGCGTTGCGGTAGCGGGTTCCGTCGAGATAACCCCACGCCGCCGGGCCGATGCCGAGATACGCCTTGTCCGCCCAATACCCGAGATTGTGCCTGCTCTCGCGCCCGGGGCGGGCGAAGCTCGCCACCTCGTACTGCGAATACCCCCGGCGCGGCAGCAGCCACTGCGCATAGCGGTAGGGCGCGTAACCGTCGGGGAGGGCGAAGGGCGTCCGCGCGTCGGCGTCGCCGAAGGGCGTCTGCGGCTCGATGCTGAGTTGATAGATGGAGATATGGTCGGGCAGGAGGGAGAGCACCGTGGAGAGGTTCGCCGCCCATCCCCGCAGCGTCCCGCCGGGCAGGCCGAACATCAGGTCGAGCGAGGCGGAAAAGCCGGCGGCGCGGCAGGCGCAGACGGCGTCCGCCGCCTCCCGCGCGCGGTGCGTCCGGCCGAGAAAAACCAGTTCGTCGTCGTCGAAGCTCTGCGCGCCGACGCTGGTCCGCGTCACGCGCCAATCCCGCCACAGCCGCAGGATATCCGGCGAGAGCGCGCCGGGATTCAGCTCGACCGTCACCTCGGCGTCGGGCGCGAAGGCGAACGCGCCCTCGATCAACGCGATCAGGCGCCTCCAGGTAGCGAACGACAGGACGGAGGGCGTGCCGCCGCCGATGTAAAGCGTGTCGAGTGCCCCGGCGCCGGGTGCGCGCAGGGCGAACTCGCGAGAGACGGCATCAAGCCAGCGCGCCTCGTCGCCGCGACGCTTCGGCGCGCTGGAGAAAGCACAGTAGGGACACTTGGAGATGCAGAAGGGCACGTGGAGGTAAAGGCTACTTGCCCTCATCCCCCGATACGTCCATGAAGGCCATGAAGGCCTCCTGTGGAATGGCCACGCGGCCGACCTGCTTCATGCGCTTCTTGCCCTCCTTCTGCTTCTCGAGGAGTTTGCGCTTGCGGGTGATGTCGCCGCCGTAGCACTTGGCGAGCACGTCCTTGCGCA
>DAIRUD010000189.1:0-4751 GCA_036803565.1 Synergistaceae bacterium
CGCAGCTCCCGCCGATGCAGATCGGTGATGCGAAACGCTTTTATCGCGCGGCGCGCCTGCGAAGCGCAAGGGCGCCGAGCGCGAATACCGCCAGCATCCCCATGGCCGCAACGTCGCAACCGCTGCTGCCGCCGTCGTGCACGTAATCGCTGTCGTTGTCTCCGGGGTTGCCGACGGCGCGCACGCGAATCGTCACGGACGCCGTCTTGTGCGAGCCATCCTGCGTCATGGCCATCACCTGCGTCATGCCGGCGCGCAAGCCCGTTACTGTTCCGCTGGAGGTAACCGAGAGCACGGACGGATCCAGCGCGGTCCACGACACGCGCTTATCCGTCGCCGTCTCCGGACTCACGATCTCGGCGATCTGCGTGGACTGCCCCAGGTCGATTTCGGTGTCGACACAGAGGAGCTGGATGGACTCCACCGGAACGTCGATCGGCTGTGTGCGCACCGCGTTCCCGATATCCAGCAGGCCGTGGGAGGAAACCGTCGTGTCCGGCAGGGTCTGCGGGCTGATGGGCCGCCGATAACCGGTCCAGTACTCCCAGATGTACGCTTCCGCCTTCGGGTTCGTCTGGCTCTCCGCCGTGCGCAGCAAATGACTCTTGATCTCGTTCGCCGTCAACGTCGGTTTTGCCGCGGCAAGCAGCGCCGCGGCTCCCGCGACGTGCGGCGCGGCCATGGAGGTTCCGCTCTGAAATGCGTATTCCCCATCGGCGTACGTACTGTAAATGTAGCTTCCCGGAGCCGCGAGGTGTACATACTTCGCGCTCCAGTTCGTGAAATCGCTGGCGGCGTTCCTGCTGTCCGCATCCAACGCACTCGAAATACTTCCCACGACGATTAGGTTATTGAGGCCGATGCTGGAGGCGGGATAACAATAATCCCCTTTTCGCGCCACATAAGCGCCGCTGATGATGTCCATCATGTCGTATTGGGAGGGAACGCCGACTTCGTTGGCCTCATTGCCCGCGGCGACGACGATGACGCTCCGGTTCATGGTGTCGATCGTCTTGAAGGCCAACCAGATCGGGCTGGTGATATACTCCGTCGGCGACGTCTCCTGATAACCGCCGAGCGAGAGATTGATCGCCGGAATGCGCAAGTTGGGATCCGCCTGCATGAGGCCGGCGAGGTAATCGAAGGCGGCGACCTGCCAGGCAACATACCCGCTGCCGCCGTCGTCCAAAACCTTCAGCGCGATGATCTTTACATTCCAATTGACGCCCGCGACACCCTTTTCATTGTTGCCGACGGCGCCGATGATCCCCGCCACATGCGTACCATGTCCCTGCCTGTCGATATAATCGCTGGCAACGGCATTCCCCAGCTGGTTCGCCGTGAAATTCCGGCTCAATCCGATGTCCACGTTCGCCGCAAGATCCTCGTGATTGCTCAGGATGCCCGTGTCCAGGACGGCGACGTACACCCTCGCATCGCCCGACGTCACGTCCCAGGCGTCCTCCGCGCCGATTCGCGGCAATCCCCAAAGGGAGGAATAGTCCGCATCGTTCGGCCGGGCTAGCGCGCGGTAGACGTAGTTGGGCGAGACGCTCAGGACGTTTTCGTTGGCCTTCAGCTCCGCAACGAGTTCTTCCGTCGTCTTGGTGCTCGATTTCATCAGGGCGAAAATCCCCTTGCCGCCGTTCGAAAGCGCACGGAATGTCTCCACCTCCGACGCGGAGACCGCGCGGGCAACGCCCTCGACGTAACCGTCCAACGCCGCGGCCCGCGAAAGCGAACCTTCGCCGACTTCACCGATGTCGTTTTTCAGGACGACCAACGCTTCTCCCGGCGCATACTCCGCGGCCAAAGCCGCGGTCGACAACAAGGCGAGCGCAAGCACAACGAAAAGAACACGGGCAATACGATTCATTTCCCTTCCTCCTCCAAATTGCATGCTTTCTATCACTTACAACGCCCGGATCCTGCGGTTGGGCGTTACCGAAAGGACGCGCACGTCCTCCCGCAAAATCTCCAAAACCCTCTCCGGCTCCGCCTGCGGCCGAACCACAAGCAGAATCGGGTCGTCCGGCCCGAGGGAGAGCGCCGCGTAAACCTTGACGACGACCGCCCCCGCTCCGGACGCGATATCGTGCAGATAAGCGTCGCGGTCGACATCCCCGGCGGACGAGACGGTGAGCAGCAAGTCCGTTTCGTTCGCTGCGGCGGACAACGGGAGCGCGCAAAAAAGAACGGCAAGGATAAGAACGGACGCGATCATTCTCAATCAAAGCACCCCCTTCAGCACATCCCACATGTGAAACAAAAAGATTCTATCACAATACGGCAGCTAGGTAACGATTGGGGGAAAATTATCAAACACGCAGAAAGGCTTACTTCTCGGCCAACAATTCCCCTATCAGTTTCTCGTATGCATCAATTGAAGCCTCTTCGGAAAAAAGGCGAGCGCGCTCCCGTAATGCGGCCGGAGTATACGGTTTCACCAAAGCTCTCTCCATTGCCGCCGCAAGCGCAAGAATATCCCCCACGGGGACGAGATAGTCGCGGAACCCATCCCCTAAAATTTCCCGAATCCCACCCGGCGCATCAGTGACAACCGGCGTCACCCCACAAGCCATAGCTTCCATTAGCACACTTGGACCGCCTTCATAACAGGACGAATGGACGAAGAGAGCAGCTCTCACCATGCAAGCATATGGGTTCTTCACAAACCCTGGGAAAAGCACACGGGACTCCAACCCCAAAACGCGGACCAAGTCTTCCAGTTTTGCGCGCTCCGCTCCCTCTCCCAGCACTACGAGCCGCAGCCTCTGATTTCTTAAAAGCGCAAAAGCCCGAAGCAACGTCTCGTAATCTTTAGGTGGCTCTAAACGACCAACAGCCAAAACAACAGGAGCATTTTCCTCTACGAACCAAGCAATTGCAGGTTTCTCCTTTTGTAACGCTTGCAAATTACTGGGAATAACCGGGTTGTAAATAACGCACATTTTATCACGTGGTACTATCCCCATATCGACAAGATCATTGGCACTTGCACCCGAAACAGCTACAATCTTGTCCGCAAATGGATAGAGCAGACGGGAAAGCCATCCCCACAACTTCCGATTAAAGTTTCGCGTATTGTTACGTCTTGTCGAAAAGTGAGCATGTTCGCAGAGAATCACTACTGCCTTTGAGCACGTTATTAGCTTCGCAAGCATTACGGGAACATCCATTAAATTGGAAATGAGAATCTCCGGTTTCGCGCTTCTTAAATAGCGCACAAACCCACATAATGCATACCTTGCGCGAGTGATACCCAAGTTGACAATCTTAACCCTCGGCATAATTTGCTCACGACAAGGCCCCTTCGTCGAAAGCACAACCAATTCTACGGAATGTCCGCGCATAGCCAAACCATTAGCGACCTGTATCGCAGCACTCTCAGCTCCCCCGCCACTAAAATCCGGAAGGCAGACGGCCACATGTCGCATACACTTATACGGTTGGTTCTCTGTGTCAAAGATAAAAATCACTCCAAACCACACGCAATCAGGATAAATCAGCACAAGGAGCTATTGTGACGAAAACCCAAAATTAAATACAAATCCTATCTATTCAATTCATTACATAAACACATTTCCCTCATGGCATAATCACACCGCAATCGTATTTAACGTGAGTTTTTTTCTTCTTCTTTCACCATATGGCTTTGTTGCCATGTTTTTCGATAGTCTAGATACCCTGCCAACACACAAGTCGGACGTATCCCCTGCATCAACATTGAGAAAAAAGCCCCGACCCGCTGTTCCCACAGAAACGGAAGAAGTTTATATGGTGCATATTGTTTGTAATTCATCCTTATTTTTCCTGTATTAAAGAAAAAGCCAGCGGCTTTTTTTCTGGGATTTGGGATACGTCCTCCCCCTGCTGCATGATGTACGATGCTCCCGGAAGTAGTAATTAATAACGGCTGACGATACATCAAGTAAACACGATGCGTGAAGTCATAATCCTCTCCCATCGCATATCCCCCAAAAATCTCTAGTGTCTCATCATATTTTAATCGTGCGAAAACTTCTTTTCGAATAGCCATATCCCCCCCTGACAACCATTCCGCCTTTCCGGGATAATCAAGGGGAGGTACACTATTTCTCGTGGAATAGCGAATTCTGCGATAGTTGTCACTCCGCCCCATCAGTGCATAATATATAATATCTCGGAAAAATCGCAGGAATGGGTGACGGATATATTTCATATTGACACCGGCCTTATTCACCAAAGGCAAGCCTGCACCTTTCAACCAACGGTAATCTCTAAAATAGCGGGACAAGACCGCGATACCGTCCGAGGAAACCTCGCAGTCGTCGTCGATAAAAAAAACGACATCGCCGCGTGCTTCCTTTATCGAGTCGTTGCGTTGCGACGCCAAACCAACTCTGGGTGCACGGAAGTAGCGCAGTGGAATGCCACGTTCTGCAAACACCCCACTGGCGGCATTCACGACATCACAGGTCGCGTCGTTTTCGCTCGCATCCCATATGATTACTTCGAAATCATCCGTATTTTGGGAGACAAGGCTGGGAAGTGCAATTTCTTTTACCACCGCTGCTCTGTCTTTCGTCGCAATAATCACCGAAATCATTGAGAGACACCCTCTTTTAAAAAACTTCACGGCAATGATCGTATTTTCATTCGCCGCCTTGAAGATTATCCTATCAATTATCAGTATTTTTTTCTGTCTTGTCGCCCCAGAGTTTTATCCTTCTCCCTATAGACTCCCATGAGCGGATTGCAAAATATTTTAT
>DAIRUD010000190.1:0-4687 GCA_036803565.1 Synergistaceae bacterium
GCCATCGCGGAGCGCTCCGCGCAGACGGACAGGCCGTAGCTCGCGTTCTCCACATTGCACGCTCCGACGACGCTGCCGTCCTCCAACAGCAGGGCGGCCCCCACCTTAAAGTTCGAGTACGGCGCGTACGCTCTTTCGCAGTACGCCTCCGCCGTGCGCATCAACTCCTCCGGGGTCGGCGTGCGCCTTGCCGGATCTTTTCGTTCGTTCAATCCGATACTCCCTCCAGTCCAACTCCTGTTTTCGCCGACTTGCTGCTCTGCGGGCGCAGGCTCCGTCGTCTACGCCTCGAAATAAGCGTCGCGGACACGGTCCTGCAGCGCCCACATGGCGCGTTCCCGCTCCTCGCTGTCGTGGTCGTGCCCGATCAGGTGGAGCGCCCCGTGCACGATCACCAGCACGATCTCCCGGTCGTAGTCGGCTGCTCCATGCGTGTTCCGGGCGACGTACTCCGGCGCAACGACGACGTCCCCCAGCGGCAGGTCCGCCCAGTCCTCCGGCGGCGAAAAGACACCGCCCTCCTCCCACAGCGGGAAGGAAAGGACGTCCGTGGGCTCCGCGATGCCGCGGTATTGCCGGTTGAGCGCCGCGATCTCGGCGTCGGAGACGAAGGAGACGTCGACGCGCAGGGCCTCCCGCCCCCGCAGGCAGGGCGGCTCGAAGGCCGTTTCGATGACGCGGGCGAGGCGCTCCCAGTCGAAATGCGGCAGATCCGGCGCATCGTCGCCCCGGCGAACGTTCAGCAGGAGCGGCATGAAGAACACCTGCGGCTCACGGTTTCACCCGCGAAAAACCGGGTGGGCGCTCCGGCGCCGACCGCTCCGGAACGACCGACGCGTCCGTCCGCGTCTCCTCCTGCGGTGCGCCGCCGTCGCCGGCGGGCGTTTCCGGATCCGCGATCGGCTTGATCTCGCGCGTGTGGTACATGGACATCAGCACCTCGACGAAGGCGCTCTTGATCGCGTTCAGCTCCTTCAGCGTAAAATCGACGTCGGCAAGCTGTCCCGCTACGATCTTCGAGTCGATGACGTCCCCGACGATCTTCTCCACGTCGGGTCGCCCCGCGAGCGGCTCCTTCAGGGCCTTCATGGCCGCCTCCACCGAGTCCGCGAGCATCAGCAGCGCCGTCTCCGGGCGTTGCGGCGGCGGCCCCGGGTAGCAGTAGTCCGCCCGCTCGACCTTGCTCCCGTCCCCCCCGGCCTCCTTGTCCTCGGTGACGGCCTTCTGGTAGAAATAGGTCAGGCAGGTCTTCCCGTGGTGTTCCGCGATGAAATTCTTGATCGCCTGCGGCAGCTTGTATTCGTCCGCCAGCTTGAGGCCGTCCGCGACATGGCCGAGCAGGATCTTGGCCGATTCCTGCGGCGCCAGCCGGTCGTGGATGTTGTCGCGGAAGGATTGGTTCTCGACGAAATAATGCGGGCGCTTCAGCTTTCCGATATCGTGGTAAAACGCGCCGGTCTTGATCAACAGGCCGTTCATGCCCAACTTGTCGGCGACCGCTTCGGCCAGCGTGCCGACCGTCACGGTGTGGTGGTACGTCCCCGGCGCCTCCAATTGCAGGCGCTTGAGCAGGGGCTGCGAGGGATGGCTCAGCTCCAGCAGGCGCAACGGCGAGATGATGTCGAACACGTACTCCCAGAGGGGCAGGACCGCCACGACCAGGCTGCTCCAGAACGTGCAGGCGATGAGGTAACCGCCGACCTGCTGCCAGCCGACGGCGAGACCGAAGCCCCAACGCACGAAGGAGGCGGTGAAGGTGAGGCAGAGGCCGAGCGCGAAGACGTTGCGCCAGATCATGATCCGGCTCACCGCGTCGCGAATGAAGTAAAAACTCCCGCCCGCGGCGACGCCGCAGAGGATGAAGCCGACCGCGATGGTCCCCGTCGCGTTGGGAAACGCCAGCAAATAGCCGATCAGGCTGCCGCCGAGCGCCACGTGAAAGGCGAAGGAGGGCGACAGGGTGAGGAACAGCCATCCCGCCGCCGCCAGCAGGGGCAGGGCGTCCACGCTCCACATCGCGCTCACGCGCTGCACCAGCCAGACGATGAGCAGGACGAGGGCGATGTAGATCCACTCCTTGTTGGTGGGCGGATCCTCCTGCTTCAGGCCGATCCACGTCAGCCAGAGCGTCCAGGCGAAGGTGATGATCAGGACGAAGCTGAGGTGCTTCCACGGCACCGATGAATCGGGGTATCCCTGTTGGCGCAGGATGTCCGCGATCTCCTCCGTCACGAGGTCCCCCTTCTGCACGATCACCGTGCGCAGGGGCAGTTCCCGCGGGATGGAGGGCACGGCCCGGGCGAGCTCCCGCCGCAGGCTGTCGGCCATCTCTTTGTCCTCGACGACGGTGGGCATGAGCATCTCGTCCAGAATCTGATAGACGACGTTCTTCTCCCCGTGGGACATATTGCGGGGGGACAGCGCCTCCCAGATGGCGGCGGTCTTCTCCGCCTCGTTGAGCGAGTTGCGGAAAATCTGCTCGGCGATCTCGGCGGCGAGCGCGATCTCGCGCTGCCGCTCCTCCTCCTGGCGACTCTCGACCAGACGGAGCAGGGCGGGGGAAGCGAACGTCAAGCGCCCCTCGTCGCGGAGCGCGGCGATGCGCTTCGCGACGGTGGCCGTGTTCGCCTCGTCCTGCAAGCGCACGCTGACGACCTGGTCCTCCGCCCGTTGACGCGCCTCGTTGGTCAGCGTCCGGTCCTCGAACGAGGCGGAGCTGATCGAAAGGTACAGGCGGGGGGAGGGCTCTCCCACCCGATAGCTATTGTTGCGGTCGACGCAATACCAGCCGAAGAAAACGATCAATCCGGCGCTCAGGACGAGGATCAGGCGAAAGAGGCGCGGATATCCCATATCCGCGTTTCCCTTCACCCCGCCCGAACCGCCGGACAGCAGCGTCCGTATCCAGCTAAACGACGAAAACCCGCGCGTCTTCGCCATGTTCCGCACCGACTCCGTCCGGTTTCGCCGGGGCGACGCCGCAACCCCGCTTTTCATATGCCTCGTAGGCGCAGACGATCTTCTGGACGATGTCGTGGCGCACCACGTCGTGGTTCGAGAGCTCGCAGAAGGCGATCCCCTCCAGTCCGTGCAGCACGTCGCGGATCAGGCGCAGCCCGGACTCCTTGTTGCCCGGCAGGTCGACCTGCGTGATATCCCCGGTGATCACCGCCTTGGAGCCGAGCCCCAGGCGCGTCAGGAACATCTTCATCTGTTCGCGCGTCGTGTTCTGCGCCTCGTCCAGAATGATGAAGCTGTTGTTGAGCGTGCGCCCGCGCATATAGGCGAGCGGCGCGATCTCGATGACGCCCTTTTCCATGTAGCGGGTGAAGCGCTCGGACGGAAGCAGGTCGTACAGGGCGTCGTAAAGGGGCCGGATGTAGGGATCCAGCTTCTCCAGCATGTCGCCCGGCAGATACCCCAGGCGCTCCCCGGCCTCCACGACCGGCCGCACCAGCACGATGCGGTTGATCTGCGCGGCCTGGAGCGCCGCCACGGCGACCGCCACGGCGAGGTAGGTCTTGCCCGTCCCGGCGGGACCGATGCCGAAGACGACATCGTTGGCCCGGATCGCGTCCACATACTCCTTTTGTCCCCGCGTGTAGGGGCGGATCTGCTTGCCCCGATTGGTGAGGCAGATCGCGGAGTCCAACAGGGCGACGAGGTCGGGCCGCTCTCCGGCCGCAACCATGTCGAGCGCGCAACGGATCTCCGCGCCCGACGGCTTGGCGCCCCGCCGGATCATCTCGGCGAACTGCCAGAGCAGGTCGGCGACGCCCTCGGCAAGCTCCGGCGAGGCGTTGGGGATATGCACCTCGGTGCCGCGGACGATCAGCCGCAGCCCCAGGCGCTTTTCGATATCGGAGAGGATCTCGTCCTTCGTGCCGAGCAGCTTCGAGAGCACGTCCTCCGTCGGCAGCGAAATCGTCCGCGTCGCGTCCATACGTCCGACGTTTCCTATGCCCGAACGACCTCCTTCACCTCCGGCACCGTGCGCTGCACCACGCTTTGCACCATGTTGCGCAGCGTCGCCTGGGCGCCGGGGCAACCGCTGCAAAGGCCGGTCAGCTCGACCTTGAGCACGCCGTTGGCCTCGTCGTAGTCGACGAAGTCGATGCCGCCGCCGTGCGACTGGATCATCGGCCGCACCTGCGTATCTATGACCTGGGTAATTTTCTCTCTGATCTCCGACATGTTCAGTTCCTCCGTTTCCGCCGCCGCTGCGGCGTCGTCAAATCAATCGCCCTTACGGGCTTCCGCCTTTTTGGCAGTTTGCCACATTTCCTCCAGGCGGTCCAGAGGCATTTCCTCCATTTTCCCGCCGCTGCGCTCCGCCTCCGCCTCCATCGCCCGAAAGCGGGAGACGAACTTCGCGCATGCGCCGTGCAGCGCGCTCTCCGGGTCGATCTCCAGATGACGGGACAGGTTCGTCAACGCGAAGAGCAGGTCGCCCAGCTCCTCCGCCGTCGCCGCCGCATCGCCGCGCGCGACCTCGGCGCGGAGCTCGTCCAGCTCCTCCAGCACCTTGGCGCGAACGGACGCGATATCCTCCGGCGGCCAGTCGAAACCCTTCTTCGCCGCGCGCTCCTGGATCCTGTACGATCGCAGCAGCGCCGGCAGACCGCGGGGAATCCCGGCCATGGCCGAGCTGTCCGCCCGGCGGTCCTTCCGCTCCCCCTCCTTGATG